>NZ_JBWYIJ010000004.1:0-261709 GCF_056779695.1 Acinetobacter sp. 25-47-122 | reverse complement strand
AGTGAAACCTCTTAGCGCTGATGGTAGTGTGGGGTTACCCATGTGAGAGTAAGTCATCGCCAGCTCATTATTCTAAACACCCCCTTCAATAGAAGGGGGTGTTTTTTTTATGTTTGAAAAAATAATTAATTATTACTATTTTAAAAGAAGATTACAAATTTCATTTTTATAAGCTCATGGAGGAGAACTTAATGAAATGTTTAATATTTTGTCTATCATTATTTATTGTGAGTAATGCGTTTGCACATGGTGGCGGATGTCGTAAAAGTTCGCCCCCAAATCAATGCTGTCACATGGATAACTCTAAAGGACAAGTTCACTGTCATTAGCATTTATTTTTAGATTACAAGTAGCTTAAAAAGCTCAACAATGTTGTGAGATTTTTAATTTATATAGAGTTTGAACTTTAAACGAGTTTAATTAGTATTGTTTACCATTAAATTCCCTTGTTCTGCTTCTTGCATAAATTGATCATGCGTCGCTTTACTTCGGACTAGACCTGGCATGCGATATTCTGTGTGGCCATAATCATGAATTTTGGTCCATCGTCCTCCCCAAACTAAACCGACAGACTCAGCAACTTGACCATATAACTGATAGCCACGCATAGCCCAAGGATCACGTTCAGAAATAACAACTTTACCATCTCGCTTGAATGCGACATCAGCTGCCAAACCAAATTGGTGATAGCTACGGTATGCAGTCGCTAAGGTGGTTGCTTTATTTCGAGATAGGCTATTTTGTCGTGCAGGACTACGATAACCCTCTAGTAATACTAATTCATAGCCATGTTGTTCCTTCATAATTTTGAAGACCATAAGTAATCGTTGTTTATAGCGTGGATGCATTTTGTCCCACTTACGATTTACCATTGAAGTATCTAGATGACCATGAGAAAACTCTGAATTTTCTACATTAGGAATAGTTGTCGATGAAACAGAACCACCAGTTTGAGCTTGATATTGTTGCTCAAGACGTACAGCTTCAACGATTGCTGCATCAACGAGACTTTCTTCAACCTCTGGAGGAGGGGAAAGAATTTCGCCATTTAATAAGTTATAAATTTGAGGATCAGCTTTCTTTAAATAGTTCGCTTCTATTTTTGTAGGATCAACGGGTTTTGTAAAAGCAAAAAGCATAATACTGCTAAGTAAGAAAAAACCAGCAATAAGTATCCACCATTGCTGTAAGTGCCAATGCGTTTGAATTTGGTCTGCTGAAGCAGCATGATTCATTTCATGTGCAAATTTACGTGCGTTTAAGAGCTTTTTTTTACCTTGTGGTAATAAGCTTTGTGCAAAATCTATTACTTTTTGTCTTATCTCATAAGACATCAATAAAGTCAGCGCGATGATTAATATCACAAAACTGACAATGATAAAAAAAATCACGGTGCAGGTTCTTTAGCAGTTCGTGTGACTGAAATTTCTACACTGGTTACAGGTATATCAATATTTTCATCAGTATCAGCTTTACTTTCAGCAACTTTATTTGGATTGGCTGTCGTAGGCTTAACCTCAGGCTTTTTAATGGTTTTCGGTAATGCTTCAGTTGTCGTCTTTTTTACTGGTTCTGCTTTAGGTTGAACTTGGGGAGTTTTGTTACTTAAAGGTTGTGATTGATTAAAAGTTGATTCAAAGGGATTTTTACTTGAAGTCACTGGTTGAGTTGCTTGAGCGGAGTTGGTTTGCTGATGTTTGAAAATATTATTAAGCTCATTTAGCTTGGGTTGAGCTTGGTGATATTCATCAGGTTCAGATTGCTCGTTTTGATCAGCTTGGGTGATTCCCGAATCAACATTGGATAATTTATCATTTGAGTGTGTTGAATCTGTATCCACTGCGTTAATCGGTTGGAAGCTTGGTTGATTTAAATAGGTATAAAAAGCTAAAGATGTGGCAGAGATACCAATTGCCATACCAATGATCCCACTTACTAGAGGCGAAATTTTTTTATTTTTTTTAGTAGATGTAAGGACTCTAATATTTTTCTTTTCTTGGCTCATATTGAATATCTTTTATGGTAAATGAATCGTTATGTGGGCCTGTTCAGCAGGTGCACTAATGACATTATTATATTGAGTCATGGCTTTAGTCTCTTGTTGACTGAGCATATAGCGAAGTCCAGAAAATGCCAATAATGCAAAGAGGAGTAAAAATAATAGAATCCAAGCGAATGGAAGTTCTTTATGAATAATGTTTTTAATTTGATCAGGCAATGCAGCGAAAGGTGAAAAGAGGGCTTTTTTACCTTTTAAATAATCTATTTCATCGCCTACGCGTGCAACCAAATGATTTAAGCTTTCAATTGATTCAATACGGTATTTACCTTGAAAACCTAACAGTAAACAGTAGTGAAAAACTTCTAAAGCCGCTAAGCGATCTTTTCCACGAGTTCTAATTTTTTCTAATAAGTCAAAAAATTGATAACCTGCGAGTTGAGATCCAAATAAAGTTAACTGAAGAGGACTAATTAACCACGAATTTTGTAAATGGAAATAACTAGGGTCCTGTTGTGTAACAATCGTTTCATCAAGTAATGCACAAAATGCATATTTTGCATCATGGATATCCTCGGCTGAGAACTGCAACTTTTTCGCTTGTAATTCGAAACGTTGTAGTTGATCCATGATTTTTTGGCGAAATTCATCGACATTGTCAGGAACGTATTGGTTACGAATTAAAAAAACGATGTAGAAACCGTCATGCATTAAATCAACCAAATTAGAAGACTGTGTCAATTTATTCTGTTGCTGTGGTGTAGAGCCTACTCCAATCTGACCGTCATCGAACAGTGAAGGTGCTCCATTAGGCATATTCATATTTTTCTCTTCTCAATCTCTAGCCATTCATCACTGCGATGAGTTCAATACTGATATCTTGGAATCCAGCAGGTACATAAATACAGATGGTTTCAGACTCCAACATGCGTTGATAGAGTTCATGATGAGGTTCAATTTCAAAATAACTCACACCAGAGCGGACTGGAATCGCAGTAGGTACTTGCATCAAATGGTGAATCGGAATAGCAGGCAATGCAGAGACGACACGTTGCTCAACATCGACTGTTGTGCCCACTTTAAAACGTAGTGGGACAATTTGTACAAGTTCGTGTGTCTGCATCATTGAACTAGACACAGCAATATACAGACGAGATTCGCGAGTGATCTTATCTGATTCTAAGCTACCGACCCAATATGAAGGACGTATTTCTTTAAGACTGATATTGAAGTATCGACTTGAAATGATTGTGTCGAGTAACTCTCTTAAAATGACATCTAACTGCGCAAAGCTATCTTGTAAATTATGATGTTGATATTGAGGTAAATGTTCAACTTCATAGGCTGTTGAGAATGTCAGTAATGAGCCAGTCAATCTGAGTAATTCAAAAAACAAGCGTTCAGGGTGAATTTGGGGATGAGTCAATAAATGGCTGAGAGTTGCATGAGCAGTATTCAATGCATTCACTAGCCAAAACGAAACAATGTCACCTGATCTAAATTCAATTAATTTTTGTTCGTTTTCGCGATTGTTGGTTTGAATAGTTTTGATTTTTGCTTTAATGACATTCAAGGTACGTTTTAAATTCGCAACCAATGACTCACAAGAAGCAATATGCAAAATTGGTGGAATAAATTTTGTATCAAGTTCAAAGCTTCCTGAACTATGACGCTTAATTTTTCCTATCGGCAAATATAAAAAACCATCCAGTTCATGAGGAGTATCATTCTGAGATTCCAGTAATTTCAGCTCAGCACGACGACGAATGTAAGTAATTTCAGCAGGTGTGGCATCTGTGAACAAATCATGAGTTTCATTCAGATACGAATGATATCGACTTGGTTGTGTCGAAGCCTCATGGGCGATATTACGCTTGTTGGGTTGAACGATAGGGAGCGCAAGAAAAATGGTCATTTCACCACGGAAATTGAGCTCATCGAGCAGCACGGGCTGAGGTAAAAGATCTCGCAAAGGAGCAGCGTAAATTTCACCATCTTGCCAAATCATTTCAATGTGCTCAATTGCTAGCACATGGGTCGTTAATTGAGATTCATCAAATTTGAGCTGTTGTACCCCATATGCGAATGGAATGGTGGCGCGAATAGTTTGATTTAAACGCTGTTCATGATAACTGTCTTGAATTTGAAAGTGCTGCGGTCTTAAAAATAGACCTTCACCCCACAGTACTTTTTCTGCTTTAAACATTGAGATTACCATTCATTAGATTCATTGCTATTTTTTACACCCAAGAGTTCATGGACTGATTCCAATGGGTTGTTATCGTTTTTAATGACTTGTGCGAGCCATTCATGAAGCGGCATTTGGCTCCATTTAATGGTTTTTTGAAGCATATAACTCACAGGACTATGTGGTTCATTTGCTTGAAAATAATCCGCAATATCTTTAAGCACCCGCATTGCTTGTTCACGATTTTGTAGATGACTTTGTGGTTGAGGTTGAAATGACTGCTGAGTTACTGCTGCTTGTATATTTGCTGTTGGAGCAGAATTTATATTTGAATTGTTTTCTTGGAATTGTAGGTCTTGATTCATGTCAGGAGTATCCTCAGACATTAAAAATGCATCTGCTTTATAAATTTTTTTCAGTGTTTTATGTATGTCTTCCAATTGAGAATCAGTATTTGCGAAACTTGGAGCATCTAATTGCATCAGTTGATCAAGTACTTGCTTGAGGGTATCCCAGTGCGTCAAAATTTCTAAAAAGAACTGATAATTGCTGTATTGGAAACTTTTTGAGGTGTTAAATAAGCTTTGTTCGAATTGCTCGAGTTCTGGATGATTCTGAGTAGATCCATAATCATCAGCATTTTTTAATCTTACATTTTGTTGATGCAGTAATTTTTCATAATCGTAGATTGAATAGAAAGGAGCTGAATTGATGAGTGGAACACGTTTAATCAAAGCAGGTAACTGAGAAGTCAAACCTTGCAATAAACCCAGACGTTGATCTAAATCATCATCTTCAATTTCAGGATGTATATCTTTCCAATAATTGGATAACATACGATGTGAAAGCTCAAGGCTACGAGCGACTCCTTCGTAACCGTAGAGTTGACTCCAAGCCTCGCTTAACCAAGTCAATAAACGAATATCTTTACTTTTTTGAGTCAGAACATCGATACATTTTGTCGAAACAAATGACCAATCAGCTTGTTTAGGTTCAGCTACCCAATCACCCATATCTAAGAGCGGATCATCTTGGGTTTTCGCTTTCTTGATTTCATGAAATTCATTCGAAAAAGATAGATCTTCGCCACAGATTGCTTGATCTGAGATTGGTTGAAGTAGATGCTCTATATCAATGTTCATATTAATTTATATACTCAAATAATTATGCTTCAACAATTTTCTTTTTTGTGGCTTTACGCTTTTTCGGTGCTGTTGTTGGATCTAATCGATAATCAATCACGTCATCTTTGCTATCAATTTGAATTAACTTAGGGACTTTGTTATCAGCCAAGGCGATCAATATTTGTGTTGCAAGTTCAGGTAAAACTGAAGAGTTTAGAATATTGTCGACATTACGTGCGCCACTATCGACTTCTGTACAGCGACTTAAGAGTAGTTCCACCAAATCATCCGTGTATTCAACACGTGTTTGATATTGTTTGAAAATACGATCAGTAATTTTGCCTAACTTATGATGAATAATACGCACAAGTAGATCATCATGGAGTGGGAAGTAAGGCACGATACGCATACGTCCCAAGAAGGCCGGTTTAAACTGTTTATATAAACTTGGTTTTAAATGTTCAATTAAGTCTTCTGCCGTAGGCCATTCTTCTACAGGTTTAGTCAAACAGGCCTGCATAATTGCGCTTGAGCCAGTGTTAGAGGTCAATAAAATTGTGGTGTTTTTAAAATCGATAACACGTCCTTCACCATCTTCAAGTGTGCCTTTGTCAAAGACTTGGTAAAACAACTCTTGAACATCTGAATGTGCTTTTTCAATTTCATCTAACAAAACAACGCTATACGGATTGCGTCTAACAGCTTCAGTGAGGACACCACCTTGACCATATCCTACATAGCCTGGAGGCGCACCTTTCAATGAGGAAACAGTATGAGCCTCTTGATACTCAGACATGTTAATCGTGATGAGATGAGATTCCCCACCATACAGCTCATTGGCTAAAGCTAAAGCCGTTTCTGTTTTCCCTACACCACTTGGCCCAACCAACATAAATACCCCTTGAGGCTTGTTTGGATCTTCAAGTTTTGCTTTAGAGGTTTTGATTCCTTGAACAAGTTGATGCAGGGCATAGTCTTGCCCCATGACTCGTTGTTTCAGTTTTTCTTCTAAACTTAGAATTTGCTTAATTTCGTCATTGACCATTTTTCCTACAGGAATACCAGTCCAGTCTGAAATAATCTCATTAATGATTTGTGCATTAACACGTTCAAATACCAGAGGTTGTTCACCTTGTAATATTTTTAAATCGGATCTAAGTTGCTGAATCTGATTTTTAAAATCATTAGTGTGTTCTTCATCTTTTAATTCAGAATTTTTTTGCTCAAGTGTTTTGATTTTTTGAACAATTTCTAGTTCTTGTTTCCACTTTTCAGTTGTGGCATTTAGCTCATTTTCTATTTCAGTGATCGTATTTTTAAGATTGGAGATGCGTTCGTCATGCTGTGGGAACTGATTATTCTCTTGTTCCAAAATATCTAATTCAAGCAATAAATTATGATGTTGAGCATGTAGCTGATCTAACTTTACCGGCTGAGCATTCTGAGTCAATGCCACACGAGCGGCAGCAGTATCTAAAACATTCACTGCTTTATCAGGGAGTTGTCGACCAGCAATATATCGATGTGAAGAATGAACAGCAGTCACAATGGCTTCGTCATCGATTTGAAGATTAAAGTGTTTAGCCATGACAGGAATCATGGCACGAAGCATATCAATCGCAACTTCTTCAGTAGGTTCTTCAACTTTGACGACTTGGAAACGTCGACTGAGCGCCGCATCTTTTTCAAAATATTGCTTATATTCAGCCCATGTAGTTGCAGCAATTGTTCTTAACTCGCCACGTGCTAAGGCTGGTTTAAGGAGGTTCGCTGCATCATTTTGACCCGCTTGACCGCCTGCACCAATCAATGTGTGTGCTTCGTCAATGAAGATGATGATAGGATGAACGGAACTTTGAACCTCTTGGATGACTTGTTTTAAGCGATTTTCAAACTCACCTTTTACACTTGCACCTGCTTGTAATAGACCCATATCAAGAACATGGATATGTACATTTTTTAATGCATCAGGCACTTGGTTGTTGGCAATTTTCAGCGCTAAACCTTCAACGACAGCAGTTTTACCTACGCCTGGCTCACCCGTTAAAATAGGATTATTTTGACGACGACGCATCAGAATATCCAACATAAGGCGAATTTCAAACTCACGTCCAATGACAGGATCAATCCCACCGTTCAGCGCTTTTTGAGTCAAGTTAATGGTGTATTGATCTAGTGCAGGTGTTTTTGCATGAGATTCTGAACTTTGAATCGTATCCTGATCGTGAACATCATTTTGATGATCAGCTTGAGGGAGATGCTCTTCAATGCTAGCTCTACAAATTTCTATAAATTTGTGTTTCATCGTATCAATCGGGAACAGATCGAATAAACTCGATGCACGAAGCGCGATTTGATATAAATCTCCTGCAGTCAATAACGCAACTAATAAGTGTCCGCTACGGATGACTGGGGTTTGATCTGCGGAAGCAATAAGCCAAGCTTGTTCTAGCAGACGTACAATCGATTGAGCAAAAATAGGTGTACGCGTATTGCCTTTGGGCAAGTGCGAAATCGTTTCTTGTAAATCATCGATCAGTGCATTTTTAGAAATTTTATAGTGATCGAGCAAAATGGAGAGATCATTTTTTACGTTTTGATTTAATAATTCGAAGAGTAGATGTTCAATTTCGATTTCGTAATTTTGTTGATTAATACAATAATTTGCAGACTTTTCTAGTGCTGTTCTTGTCGTAGGAGATAGTTTTGTAATCAAAATTTTCAAGTTATTCATCAGAATTCTCTGTGTTCAAATTATTTATAGTTACTTAAAATAAACCTGCATAACGTCTATTTTTAAGATTTTTAACGACTAAATATTTAATAAACAATAATTTTTAGTATGAAAAAATTCACCCATATTTTTTATTCTACCTAAATAAAGGTGATAAAAAAACTATCCTATAGTGTGAATCGTTTACAGAACTATATAATTTTGTAACTTAAAAAACTTAATTGTTTCTTTATTATAATGGTCATAATGTTGACTAAGTTTGCATTTATAAGTTTAAATTTTAATTAAATCTAATATCTAGAAGACATTGCTCTAAACATTGAGTGTGTTAAAAAAAGATTTAATGAATCATATAGTTAATGTAAATTTTATAATAAATGAGGGTGTGTTTTGAATACTAAAATTCTGCTTACAACTCTGCTAATTGGGTTGGGGATGGCGTCTACAACTTACGCAGATGAAGTAAAACTCAAAAGAGGTTGTGTTAAAGATCATCCATTAGTAGCGGGTGAAACAGACCAGACATTGCTACAAATTTATGCTCAAGCATGTGATAAAAAAAATAAAGACAACAAAAATGGTTTTCTAGCACAAGCAGCTCAGCGTTTTCAACAAATAGGACAAAATCAGAAAGCACTTCAATTGGTGAACAGTCTTAATGCACAAAATGTTCAGCACTCATCGTTAACAGATACTAAGTTTTTAGCTGGAATCGGAATCGCGAATGAGGCATTAGAGCAAATGCGTGGACCAGAAGTACGTTATTTGACTGAAGAGACTTACGAACCTGCATTGGCACTTTCTGAAGCAGTTAAAAAAGCTAAACCTTTGACTGTAATCGAAACCAAAGTTGAAGAAGCACCTAAGCGTGTTCAAGAGACTCGAACTACTCGACAGCCTGCACGTACGACGCGCCGTGCATCGACTCCAGCAAAAACAACACCCGCTAAAACAACGACACCTGCGAAAGTTGAAAAACCAGCAGCACCAAAACGTGAGAATCCATTTGGTTCGTTGAACTGATTAAATTACAAATTTAGGAAAAAATAATATGGCTAAGCGTGAAAGTGTTCAAAAAAAATTACAACGCATCCGACCACCTCGAGTACAACTGACGTATGACGTAGAAGTAGGTGATGGTAAAGAAATAAAAGAACTTCCTTTTGTTGTTGGTGTATTAGGGGACTTCTCAGCAGCATCTGAACTTGAAAGAACCAAACTGAAAGATAAGAAATTTATTAATGTGGATTTGGATAACATTGATGAAGTAATGAGTTCGCTAGCACCAAGAGCAGCCTTCCAAGTTGAAAACACAATTTCGGAAGAGGGTGGAAATATGTCGGTAGATCTTACTTTTAACTCAATGGAAGATTTCCGACCTGAAAATGTTGTTCAACAAGTTGACCCTTTACGCAAATTGGTTGAAGCGCGTGAACGCCTTTCAGATTTGCGTAATAAAATTTCAAATAGCGAACGTTTAGAAGATCTGCTTGATGAAATTCTTCAAAATACAGATCAAGTACGCAAATTAAGTGCTGAAGCAGGAGGCGACGACCGTGAATAATTTACAAACCGCACCTGCGACAAGCAATGCTGTTGAAGAAACAAGTCTTCTAGATTCGATTGTTGAACAAAGTCGAATAGCGCGTAACGATGATGAACATGTTCGTGCGAAAAATTTAATTGGTGAATTAGCCAAAGAAGTTATGGCTGGAACAATTACTGTTTCAGAAAACATGACGGTCTCAATAGATAAGCGTATTGCAGAAATTGATGCTTTAATTTCTGCTCAATTAAGCAAAATTATGCATCATGAACAGTTTCAAAAGATTGAGTCGACTTGGCGTGGACTTTACTATTTCTGTCAAGAAACACCTTCAAATCCTTTAATTAAAATCCGCATTTTAAATACCACTAAAAAAGAATTGATTAAGGACTTCCAAGGCGCAACTGACTTTGATCAAAGCACATTGTTCAAAAAAGTGTATGAAGAAGAATATGGTTCTTTTGGTGGTGCACCTTACGCAACTTTGATTGGTGATTTTGAATTCGATCGCACACCGTCAGATATGTATCTTTTAGAACAAATCTCTCATGTTGCCGCTGCCTCTCATGCACCCTTTATTTCAGCAGCAAGCCCTTCAATTCTAGGTCTTGAATCTTTCACTGAAATTGATCGCCCTCGTGATGTATCTAAAATTTTTGAAACTGCAGAATATGTACAGTGGCGCTCATTCCGTGAAAGTGATGATTCTCGCTATGTGGCTTTAACTATGCCACGCGTTCTGGGTCGCCTGCCTTATGACCCTAAAGAGGGTTGGGCAACAGAAGGGTTTAACTTCGTTGAAGAAGTGTCAGGTGAAGATCACGATCAATATCTCTGGATGAATGCAGCATACGGTTTCGGTACACGTTTAACGAATGCATTTGATATGCATGGTTGGTGTGCGGCAATTCGTGGGGTTGAAGGTGGTGGTTTAGTGGAAGGCTTGCCAGTACATACCTTCAAAACCAATGATGGTGAAGTCGTATTTAAGTGTCCGACAGAAGTTGCGATTACGGACCGCCGTGAGAAAGAGTTGAGCGATCTCGGTTTTATTCCATTAGTACACTGCAAAAACACAGACTACGCAGCGTTCTTTGGGGCTCAATCGACCCAAAAGCCTAAGAAATATGATAGCGATACAGCGAATGCAAATTCAGCACTCTCAAGCCAGATTCAATACATCATGGCTGTGTCGCGTATTGCGCATTATTTGAAAGCAATGATGCGAGATAAAGTCGGAAGTTTTGCTTCAGCTGGAAATGTAGAAAGCTTCTTGAATGATTGGTTATCTCAATATGTATTACTAGATGATGGTGCATCACAAGAGGCCAAAGCTAAGCGCCCGCTTCGTGAAGCATCTGTAAAAGTTGTGGAAGACCCGGCGAACCCTGGTCACTACAAATCGGTCGTGTTTTTAAGACCGCACTTCCAGTTGGACGAGTTGTCGGTATCTTTGAGACTTGTCACTGAGTTACCTCAGTCCTCTAATTAAATAGAGCAACTTTATAATAACGTTAAATAAAACAGGAAATCTTCATGAAAGATATATATGTTCAATTTCGAGGAAAATACAAAGTAGACGGCGAATCTCGTGACACTGAGCACAAAGATTGGTTGGAAGTTAATTCTTGGTCTCATAACATCCGTCAGCCTAAATCTGCGACATCTTCAAGTGTTGGTGGTCATACTTCTGAGCGTGTTGAACATTCAGACATGTTATTCGTTAAAGATTTAGATGCGACTAGCCCGAAACTTTGGGAAGCATGTTCTGCTGGTTACACTTTTGATGAAGTACAAATCGATTACTACCGTGCGAATGGTGATAAGCGTATTAAGTACCTTCAAATCAAATTGAAACATGTTCTAGTTTCAAGCGTAACACCATCTGTAAATGCTGAAGGTGTTCCGACTGAAGCATTTGGTTTGAAATATGCTGCTGTTGAGTGGACATACAACCAACAAGATATCGATGGTACTCAAAAAGGTGCGATCACGAAGCAATGGTCACTTTCTAACAACACTGCAAGCTACAAAGCTTAAAGTCTTGAAAGTGAGAGGAGTAGGGGCTGACTTAAGTTGGCCTTTATTCATCTTTTAGAGTAGGCAAGATGAAAACAAATTTAGATCATCTTTATCCATTTGGCTTCCGTGCAACTTTATTTGACCGCTTGATTCCAGAATATGAGGATCAGATCAAAGGCTTATCTATGCAAGAGCTACGTGAATCTGTTGCACATGACTTGGAAGATCTACTCAATAGTCGAGTAGCCAAGTTTGATCAAATTGATGACTTCCCTACGGTTAAAGGCTCGATTGCACAGTTTGGCATTATTGATTTTGTTGGATTATCAACAGCCAATCCAATGGATCGAGACAAAATTTGCCAATCTATTCAGCAGTCCATTGCGGCACATGAACCTCGCCTACGACAAATTCAAGTTGAAATGTTGTTAGACAGCGACAATATGGGCGCACTTTGCCTCAGTATTCAAGCATATTTAAATATCCATCCATTGTATGAGCCTGTAGTTTTTGATGCTTTATTGAAACCAACGACACAACAATATGTAATTTCGGCTAGATCTTAAGATTGGGGCTTTTGTGATAGAAGAACTTTTACCGTACTACGAAAAACAATTACAAGAATTTGGTCAACAATCTCGCGAGTTTGCTCAGAAGTATCCTAAAATTGCCCAACGGCTCTCGCTCAACCAAGAACAGATTGATGATCCACACATTGAGCGCTTAATTCAGGCGTTTTCGTTGATTGCTGCTCGAATTGATAAAAAATTAGCAGACAGTTATGACGTTTTTACACGTGCTTTATTTGAGGTGATGTTCCCTCAATATCTAAGACATTTTCCAAGTTGTACTGTCGTCAGTTTCGAGGATCAAAATAAAATAAAACAATTAACTGAAGCTCACGTCATTCCGCAGGCAACAACGCTAAAATCACGAAGCTTTAAGGGGGTACAATGTGAATTTAATACCTCTCAAGCTGTACGATTACTTCCCATTCAACTGAATCAAGTTCAATTTAAAACGAACCCAAGTGCTCAAATTCATCTCAATCAAAATGCCACTTTGCAATTAAGTTTTGAAACTTTCAATGAAGCAGGCTTGTGGATTCATCAAGAAAAACTCCCTATTTATTTAGATGCTATTTCAAATTTTCCGCTGCAAGTTTTGGATAGTATTTTTAAAAAAGATACGACTTTTACGGTACGCATTGGAACACAGCTTTATCAAATTTCTAATCCATTTTCCTTAATGGGCTTTGAGGAAAATGAGAGTTTATTGCCTATTGATCAACATACACATCATGCCTATCGCTTGTTGATGGAATATTTTTGTTTTGCAGATAAATTCAGCTTTCTTAATCTTGATTTGTCTTTTTTAACAAATTTATTAGATCAACAAACCAGTTTTGATCTCCAAATTCATTTTAAGTTAAACCTAAATGATCAAGCGATTATTCGTAATTATTCAGAGCTGAATGTCGCAAATTTCAAATTATTCAGCACGCCGGCTGTTAATCTTTTTGAAAAAAATGCTGAACCACAAAAAATACATCATCGACAACTTGAATATCCATTGATCACGGATGCGCATCATCCTGAGTTTTATCAGGTCTATTCGATTCAGAAAATGCACATGGTTCGTGAAAAGATTAATCAGGAACAGGTTTATCATCCAGTGTTGCCGTTCTTTGGAATGAGTCATTACCATGATGAAAATGTCCAATTTTTTTATGCATTGAACTCATCACAGCTCAATAATAAGTTTGTTGAAACGGGTTATTCCATTATTTCTAAGCATTTACAGCCGTATGATACAAAGTCTGATTTTATTAGCACCGTATTGCTATGTTCGAATCGGAATTTACCGCATGAAGCATTAAGCCAGTCAAATAATATTTTAAATCTGAATGATAGTAGTTTGGCACGTCGAGCGTTGGTATTGAAGCGTCCGAGTTTACCCCATCAATTTGAGCAAAATCAGAAAGAACAGTGGCGCATTATTTCTCATCTTTCATTAAATACGTTAGCACTGATGAAAGGGGATGCGGTAGCACATTTAAAAGAACTATTAGAGTTATATAACTTACCGTCGAATAAAGAAAATCATCTGTTAATTAATTCGATTAAACAAATTGAATTTAGCCTGACGCATAAGTTGGTTGAAGCAAAACCTTTCCCGCTTTTCGTACGAGGACTCAAAGTTGTTATCCGAATCGATGAACAAGTATTCAGAGGTCATAGTCTTTATATTTTCAGTCAATTGCTGAGTCATGTGTTTAACTTAAAAGTGCAGTTAAACAGTTTTGTCGATGTCATAATCGAAGATGCTCAATCACAACAGGAGTTATACCAATGCGTGCAGAACGTTGGTGGCAAGAAGCTTCTGTAATTGACCATTTATTTCAACAGCCGACTGCTTATGAATTTATTCAGTCGATTCGATTGTTAAGACATGTGCCCTATGCTCGGCCACATACACCATGGGATCGTGATTTTAAATTTCATCCTTCCTTAGAGCTTAACTTCCCTAAAAAAGAAATTGAATCGCTAGCTTTAGAAGATGAAAAAGTTCAGCTTACAAATTTAATGGTGGGTTTGACTGGCATGCAGGGGGCATTACCCTATAGCTATACCAATAAAGTTAAATCAGCACCACGCAAATTTCGAGTTGAAACAACGCAATTTTTGAGTTTATTTAATCATAAGCTCACTTCACAATTCGTTGATGCGACGGTTAGGTACAATCTACCATTACGGTACGAGGTCGAGTCTGAAAATCATTATCTGAATATTATTCATGCATTAAATGGTTATATTAGTCAGCAACATCAACAACAAGAACTTGATGATTATTTTGCTGAATTTGCAGGATTAATGCAGGGGCAAAATAATACAGCACATGCTTTAAAAACCATGATTGCACAGGTATTTAATCAGCATGTGGTAATACAAGAGTTTATCCCTGAAAAATTTAAATTAGAGCCTCAGCAGAGAACATCCTTAGGAGGGGCGACGCCAAGCTTGTTAGGATTGAATACATTTTGTGGAGAGACTATTACCCAAATTGATGGCAAAATTGAAATTCAAATTGGACCGTTGGATCGTAAAACTTACCTAGATTTTCTACCACAACAAAAACTAAGTTTAAAATTAAAAAAACTACTACAAAGCTGGTGTAGCCCAACCTTATTGGTTGATGTTCGTTTAATTTTATCAAAACAAGAAATACAGCCTATTACTTTAAATTCGGAGCATTCTATGGGGCTTAGTCAGGGTGCCTTTTTAGCTCATAATCAACCGCTAGACAATGATGAAACTTGCTACCCATTGCTTGGAGTCGCGTCATGATCAAAATCATTGTTGGAGTGTTCCTTACTGTTTATCTGGTGATTTCTGCGATTGTGGTGCTGTATTGGCGTGACATCAATTTTGATCCGTCTGGCAGTGATTTACTTATATTTTTTGCATTGTTACCTGTAGCAATCACTGCTTTTTTGGTGATGCCATATATAATTTATCATTGGATAAAAGAGCAAAAAAATAAGCAGAATGATCCTCAACTTAGCGATGAGATCGCAATTGAGGAGCTAAAGCCTGAGCCTGTGGAGTGGATCAATTTAAATGTCTATCGCGCTTATGCACTCAATGCTTTGGGTGAAAATCATCTGATTATTGATGCGATTCGGGAATTCAAGAGTCCTGAACTTGATGACAAATTATTGAATGGGTATGGCTTGCCTATTCTGAGTTATCGAATTTCTGATTTAGACGTCGAACAAGATGAAGAGGATGAATATAGCTTCAAACGGCAATACCGCATTCATCAATTGATTCTGACTCAACTCGAACAACAAACAGAAATACTCTGGGAAATTAGTGAGCATTTAAAAAAATCTGCACTTTTCTACGATACTCAAATTAGCCAATCTTATCGTATGCATCCAGCATGGATTGATCCTCAGGCTGAGTATCATGATGGGGAAGAAGATACTCCTTCTGTGCAGCAAGTTTATCGACTGAATAAGCTTAAAATCCACCTGATTCTCGCTGAAGAATTACTGCATGTTTGGGATGAACAAGATTCTGAGCAACTCATTTCAGACTACCTGAGTCAGCTCAATTATATTCCTGAAGTGTTTCACGTGGAACACCACTATTGGGGTGCTGAAACAAGCTATAGTGAATGGATTCATCTTTTACAAAGTATTGAAAAAGATGAGTCGTCTATAAGTCTTGTGTTTATCGTTGATTCCGAAATTGACCAAGATACATTAGATGAAAAGATTTGGATTTCAGAACAGTATATTCCTGCAGAATATATTTCGAGCTGTTGTTTAGCTTCACCTAAAATTCAAATTGAAAATGTTTTACCTACGAAAACATTAGATATTGCGATAAATGAAAAACAACTGAAACAGAGTTTAGATCGCTATAACATTGATCATCAGTTCAAAGTGGAAAATGAGCAGCCCTTTACAATTCTGTTGGATGACATTACTCAACTCAAAACACTTAAAAAAATTGAGCAAAATTTTGCCAATACGAATATTGAGCAACATCATTATTTAATGCTTTATCCAACACTTGGGAATACACAAAGCTTAGCTAAAATTTTTGGATTTACTCTCGCTTTTCAGTTTGATGATGCCTTGATGACAATGGTGTATACAACTCAAAACCCAGATGTTCAGACATTTATTCAAACTTATCAATCAGAATCAGACATAAATCCTGAGCAGCAAAACGTTTAAAAATTTACGAAAAAAATGAGAATACAATGCACACGATATTAGGCTATGTATGGCAGTACGTTTCAAACCCAAAGGCAATCATTGCATTGTCATTGTTTGTTGCCTTAGTGTCTGCCTATCACACGATACCTAGACAGTATTTCTGGCCGCTTGCGGTGGCTTATGTACTGGGTCTAATCGGTTATGGAATCTATTGGTTCATTCAACGCAAACGCCATGAGAAGCAAGGGGAAGAATTGGCGGAAGCAATCGAAAAAGATACCCAAGCTGAGTATGGTAAGCAGAAGGATAAAGATGAACTACAATTGGTTCATCAACAGATGAAGGATTCAATTCAGCTCATTCGTAAGTCAAAGCTGGGTGATAAAAAAGGGAATGCAGCGCTATATGAGTTGCCTTGGTATATGGTCATTGGTAACCCTGCTGCTGGTAAGAGTTCTGCCATTTATAACTCGGGCTTAAAGTTCCCATTCGAGGAAACGCATAAAAATGCAGTGTCTTCAGGTTTGAGTGGAACACGTAATTGCGACTGGTTTTTCTCAACAGAAGGGGTGTTGTTAGATACTGCTGGTCGTTACTCAGTCTATGCAGAAGATCACTCTGAGTGGATTGGTTTTTTGAACTTGCTCAAAAAAAATAGATCTAAAGCGCCGATTAATGGACTGATTGTCACCGTCAGTATTGCCGAGTTAGTTAGTCAAAGTCCTGAAAAATCGTTGAAACTTGCTAAAAACTTGAGAGCACGTATACAAGATTTGACGGAACGTTTAGAAATCTTTGCACCTGTGTATTTGGTGTTTTCTAAAATGGATTTGATCGCAGGATTCACTGAGTTTTTTGATTGTTATGATCAGGATGAATTTGACCAAGTTTGGGGAGCAACGCTGCCTTATAATCCAGACTCATCTGAAAATGCTGTTGATCTATTCGAGCATCATTACAATATTTTGTATGATGGATTGAAAAGCGTAAGTACGACTCATTTAAGTCGCCGTCATGCACAGAATATCTCACCAAGTGTGATGACTTTTCCGCTTGAGTTTAAGACTTTAAAACCAGCACTCAAAAATTTTATAGGAACACTATTTGAGGAAAATCCGTATCAGTTCAAACCTGTATTCCGTGGTTTTTACTTCACCAGTGCCTTACAAGAAGGAACGATCGAGAGTCCAATGACGGAGCAAATTGCTCAAGAATTTAGACTTCAGAAAATTCCGAACAGCGAACATGGTATTCCACAAAATTCTGTATCACAGAATCATGGGTATTTCTTAAAGGGATTATTTTCAGATGTCATTCTGAAAGATAAAAACTTGGTGAAGCAACATATTAACCCGGCGAAAAAGCGCCAACGTTATTTGAGTTTTATTGCAGCTTTACTTGGGGTATCTGTAATTTTAGGCCTGTGGGTGTGGTCTTACCGTAACAACCAACAGTTGATCGCAGATGTTCAAGCAGATCTGAATAAAGTGATGCAAATGGAGCAGGCATCAGGTCAGCATTTGGCGACACAGCTTGACTCGTTACTAATTTTACAACAGCGTTTAGAACAGTTAGATCAATTTGAAGAAGATCGTCCATTAAAGTTTGGCTTTGGTTTGTATCAAGGCAATGATCTGCGAGAAAAACTTAAAACCGAATATTTAAATGGTGTGCGACAAATTGTTTTAGAACCATCTCAACAAAATATTGGTCAGTTCTTGCAACGTGTAAAAAATAATGAAGCGACACTAAAAGAAAATCACGTTAATGTTGAAATTCAGCAAGTATCGGCTAAACCTGCACAAAATGCTTTGGAACCTTCTGATTCGAATCCCCAAGATGCTTACAACGCATTGAAAGCTTATTTGATGATGAGCAATTCAAAATATATGGAAGCAAGTCATCTGAGTGATCAGGTTACGCGCTTTTGGCGTTCATGGTTAGATGCCAATCGTGGACAAATGCCACGTGGTGAAATGATCCAAAAAGCGGAGCAGGTGCTGACCTATACCATGACATTGGCGAATGATCCAAAATTCCCACAGTTGTCAGCGGATGCGCAGTTGGTTGATCAAAGCCGACAAGTATTGTTGGCGGTGATGAAGGGGATGCCAGCACGTGATCGAGTTTATAATGAGATCAAAATGCGTGCTGCCGTACGATATCCAGCAGTGACAGCAGCTCAAATTGTAGGTGAGAACAATCGTAGTGCCGTATTAGGTTCTTATGCTCTTCCTGGGGTATTTACATATAAGGCATGGAACGAATATATCGATCAAGCCATTGATGAAGCTGCGAATAGTCCGACAGACAGTCGTGACTGGGTGTTGAACAGCAATCAATCAGATGACCTCACCTTTAGTGGTAGTCCAGATCAAATTCGTAAGCAGCTGACTGAACTCTATAAGAAAGAATATATCGCAGAGTGGCGTAAATTCTTGAATGGAATTTATTATGCAAAACAACCTGATTTTGCCCAGCAACATAAAACAATAGATTTATTGGGTGAGCCTCAAAACTCCCCGATACGTTTGCTGATTGAGCATACAGCGAAAGAAACCAATTGGGATAACCCTGTGGTTCAAGCGGAACTGGCTGCTCCACAAACAGGATTTATCGCTTGGTTTAAACGCAAGATTCTCCGTCAAGATAATACCAATGAAATTCAACGTGCAGCTGAGCGCGCTCAAGGTGCTATCTCAAAAGAATTTAACGTTTTTTATCAGTTGGTTCGTAAACGTGATGATCAGCAAAATAAATCATTACTTGATGAGTATTTAGAAAATCTCGCACAGGTACGTAGTAAGTTCAATGACCTCCGAAATGCAGGGGATATTGGCCCAAATGCGATGGCTTTGGTAAAACAAACCATCAATGAACAAACCTCAGTATTTAATACTACGCAAAAACTTGTCGATGAAAAACTGACGGTAGGTCTCAATGATATTGACAATAAGCTCATTCAAAAGCTTTTGGTGAGTCCACTGACACAATCCTTTGCAAGCTTAATTACGCCAGCTCAAGATGAGATTAATAAATTATGGGTGATGCAAGCTTATCAACCATTTAATCAGACTCTGAGCCAAAAGGTTCCATTCAATACCTCGGCTTCAATCCAAGCGACGAGTAGTGAAATCGGTCAAATCTTCGGTGAGGGTGGTAGTATTGCCAATTTTGTTAAAGAAACGCTCGATCCATTTGTGATTCGTCGTGGTTACACAATGACTTCTAAAACGTGGAAAGACCAAGGCATTATCTTGAATCCACAATTTGTGATGAGTTTCCAACGCTATGTTTCACCACTTAACGGTGTAGCGACAGGTACTTTGTCACAAGGTTCTGCGCCTGCTGCGACCAATCAGTCCAACTTCCAATTCTATCCATTGTCTAATCCACAGTTGCTGTCTTATACGATTGATATTGATGGTCAACGTATGGTCTTTGAAAATGGTATCCAACAGTGGGTGAACTTTGTTTGGCCGAATACTGGTGCTATTCCTGGAGCGCGTATTACTGCAGTCGATCTTGAAGGAAAAACACATACGATTTTTGATGCACCAGGTGAATACGGGATCAATCGTTTGATCGACTCTTCACAACGTCGTGATCAAAATGGTGTCATCGAAATGACTTGGGCAAGTGCTCAACAACCATCATTAGCAGTAAAAGTAAACTTCCGTTTGATCAGTGGGAATTCAGGTCAAGGTGGTACAGGCGTTGGCTCTAATCGTGATTTAAACGGTTTGCAATTGGTTGATAAGGTGACCACCAACAAGGCGACAGCACGTGTGGTATCTGCTCAAAAGGCACCAACACCAGCACCTCAAGCTGAGAATTCAACGAATACGGCATTGCAAAATGCAACACAAGGAGCACAGCCATGATGTATGGAGTACAACTTAAGATGGATCATCAGTAGGAGGCGATATGTACAGTGTGAAAACAACGCCTTTGTACTATGGTAAGAGTCCTGCTCGTGGCGATTTTCTGAAAACCAAAGGACAGTATTCTCTGATTCAAGTGATTGATCAGTGGATTACTGAAGCGCTTGAAATGGCAATGAGAAATCCAAACTTCGATCAAAATTATCAAAGTTTGGCATCATTAGATTTCTTTATTGCCAATCCGCGTGAAAATATGTTCTTGGTTGCAAACTTAGTGACCAGCCAAGACAGCTCAGGTCGTCAGTTTCCTATGGTGTTGAGTCACTTATTGGAAGTGGATGCACCCTACCAAAATTTGCTCTATGCACCTTATAGCTATAAGCCAGTTTTGATTGACTTATTTCAAAGAAACCGAGTGATTCGTCAAATTCGAGATGCTGATGATTTAATCGAAAAACTGGCTCAGCTCAAAAAAGAAATTCAAGTTCTTGATGTAACTGAATCAACCGCTTTTTTTGAAAATCACACCATGCATTCGTTTGCACAAATGATGAAAATATCGGTCTATGAGCTTGCACAAAGCATGATTGGACTAGGTCTTTTACTCCAACCTGTATTAAAAAATGGAACGAGTAAACTGAATAAGGTGTTAATTTTACCGATTCACAACCCTAGTTTTTGTTATGAAATCGCAGCATTCTGGGTTAGTTTAATCGCAAGATTTTTGCCAAAACATAATACCGAAGTGTTAATTGGTATTCTTCATTCAGAACGTCCAGTTTTATTATTTGGCTTTCAGGGCGCAGATATTGAAGCATTAAGTGATATTTTCAATCAAAACTTAAGCTCTGAACATTGGGTTTCATTGGTACAAGCACAGTGGATTGATCGCTATTTGGAGCAAAATGCAGGTCTTGCTGCACTCGAGCAATCTTTGTGCGAACGACAGTTAAGTTTAAATCAAGGAATGAAATTATTCCGACAGACTTTTATAGAAGAATAATGATGAAGAAAACCTTATTAAAGATTTCACTGCTTAGTTCGATATTGAGTTTAAGTGTTATATCGTTTGCGAAAGAAATTATCGTTGAGGGAGTTGTTCCTAACGAGATGAGCAAACAGGCCATATTGAGTAAAATGAAAGTGGTCTATAGCCAAGACCAAATTATCGATAAAATTCAGGTTCGTCCTGTCACTGCACCCAATGGATGGAGTGATTCTGTAACCCAAGTCATCACACCTGATCTTAAAAAAGTTTCTCAAGGAAAATTGAGTGTAAGAGGAACACAAGTTGAGCTCACAGGTAAAGTCCTCAATCAAAATGATATCGTACCGACTCAAAATACATTTCAAAATTTAGTTGTGGCACCTTATCGCTTTAATGCACAGTTATCTGTGAATCATGCAGAACAAGCTATCATTGATAATGCTTTAAAAAATCGAATTATTGAATTTGCTTCTGGAAGTGCCACACTTTTACCAGCAGGCACACAAATTTTAGACGAAATGGTGGTTGCGCTAAACAAAGTTCAAGGCAAAAATGTCAAAATTATCGGACATACTGACAGTCAAGGTAATCCACAGAAAAACAAAGAATTGAGCTTGCAACGTGCGGATGCAGTAAAACAATATTTGATTGCGAAGAATATTTCACCTTCACGATTAAGTACAGCGGGTATGGGTGCTGATGAACCTGTTGCAGACAATGCAACGGAAGAGGGTCGTAAGAAAAATCGACGAATCGAGTTTGAAGTTCAATAAAATATTATAAAAGGAATAAGTGTATGGCTTTCCCTTATATTACGATTGGCTCTCCAACCACAGGTGGTGGGCAGGTTATTTCAGCAAATAGTTCTTTCTTAATCGAAGGTAAGCCAGTTGCTTGTGTAGGGGATAAGGCCACCTGTCCTAAACATAAAACGGTGACGACAATTGTTGCGGGTGACAGCAAAATGGTTATTATGGGAAAACCCGCCGCACAGCATAATTCACCTTTAGCATGTGGATGCAAATGTATAGGGAATCAAAGTTTAACGGTTGGACAAAATTAGTTAATTCATTGCGATCTGTATCTAAAAAGAACCCTCTAATTTTAGAGGGTTCACTTTTTCAACTATAATTTTATCTCGATCAAATTGTCTTCGGTATTTATAATCGCGCACCTATTGATGATCAGAAGATGATTTTTACGCACTTACATATTGCACAATTTTATCAAACGCAGATTTAAGCGCTTTGTCATCGAATTCATTGCCTTCGAATGTTTCATTGCGATTGCGTGCAAAAATATCGCGAATCTCAACCACGGCATTTGAGTCGACTAAACCTAATTGCGTAGCAACTTGACGGATTTGATCGATAGAGCGAGAGCCATTACTACCGCCATAACTGACATAAGCAGCAGGTTTTCCATTCCACTCTTTACCTAAATAGTCAAGTGCATTTTTAAGTGCAGGGCTGTAACCATGATTATACTCAGGACTAATAAATATAAATGCATCACCTTTCGCGATTTGAGCAGCCCATTCTTGTTGCTTAGGTTGATCATATATACCCGTTAGTGGTGGATTTGCTCCAGCGAAAAACGGTAAACCCCATTCTTTTAAGTCCACAATTTCTGTCTGAATCGTGCTGTAGTTATATGATGAAATCGTGTTTTGAACCCAATTTGCAACTTTAATGGCTGTGCGGCCTTCTCGAACGCTTCCCACAATAATTTGAATATTCACCAAATTAATCCTTCTAACTGTTATCACACTGACTTTAAAATGTTTTTTTTAAAAAAGGTAGATCGAAAATGTATCTAAAAAAAAGCGCCATAAGGCGCTTTTTTATGTACGAATCAGGCATTACATAATTTTGATGCCTTGCTGACCTGCTGGTGTTACTTTGAAAATTTCAACTTCAAAAGTAATATCTTTACCAGCAAGCGGATGGTTAAAGTCGACCTCAGTGATATCATCACCAACCGATTTAACCACACCATATAATGACTGCTTTGCTTTATCTTCAAACTCAATCATTTGACCTTCAGCAGGACGTTGCTCAAATTTAATAGTATCAAATTTTTGCACGTTCTCTTGGTTCCAAGGGCCAAAAGCATCTTCAGCAGGTAAACTTACTGTACGACGGTCCCCCGCACGTAAGCCAAATAAAGCTTTTTCAAAACCAGGCAATAAGCTGCCATCACCTATCACAAGGCTTACAGGTTCTTCGCGACTACGTGTATTATCAATTTCAACACCATTTTCAATGGCTACTGAAAAGTGTAAATGTACTTTTGAACCCGCTTCAATGCGAGTATCTTCATTTGGATTAATAAAATCAGTCATTTTGCGCTTCCGCACGTTGAATACGATGTTTCTCTAAGAAAAAAGTATCGATAAGCATTAAGATGGTACCTAAAGTAATGGCACTATCTGCAAGGTTAAAAGCAGGGAAGTGACTATTGTTGTAGTAGACATGAATAAAATCAACAACATAGCCTAAACTTACTCGATCAATAAGATTACCAATCGCCCCACCTAAGATGAGTGCGATTGCTAAAGGCAATACTTTCATGTTTTTTGGCATACGCATAATCCAAAACACAAAAATAACCGAGACAATTCCTGCAAGCGATGTAAAGAAATAACGTTGCCATCCACCGGCATCGGACAAGAAACTAAAGGCAGCGCCGTAGTTATGTAGTAATGTCCAATTTAAAAAAGGTAAAACAGGTACAGGGTCTGCATAAGTCAGATGTGTACTTGCTATCCATTTCGTCCATTGATCCAAAATAATGGCAACAATAGACAATCCTATCCACCACAAATTGTGGGGATAGAATTGGAATAAACCTTTTTTATTATTTTGTGGATTAGGCATATTTTCTCTCTTCGCCTTGACCTGTAGGGAGGTTAATAATACAACGACCACATAGTCCTGGATGTGATGGATGTGTATTCACATCAGGCAGAACATGCCAGCAACGAACGCATTTTTCGCCGTCAGCCGCTGAAACTTTCACGTTCAAGCCTTCAAGATCAGATGCTTCACCTTGTGCTGTATCAAAGGTATTCACAATCACTTGAGACGTAATCAGTACGAAACGAAGTTCGTCACCTAATTTGTCGAGCACAGATTTAAGCTCATCATTTGCCCAAAGCTCAACCTTCGCAGACAAGTTTGAACCTACAGTTTTCGCACCACGTGCTGCTTCGATAAACTTATTCACTGCTGATTTCACATTGATCAATGTTTGCCATTCAGTTTCTGATACGACATTGGCACTTGATGCAGTCGGAATATCATACCATTCAGCAGTGAAGACATATTTCTCAGTTTGACCGGGAATCAATGGCCAAGCTTCTTGTGCGGTGAACGTTAAAATAGGTGCCATCCAACGTACAAATGCTTGAACCAAATGGTACAACGCAGTTTGTGCAGAACGACGTGCTTGAGAATCTGCTTTGGTGGTGTACTGACGGTCTTTGATAATGTCTAGGTAGAAACCACCTAAATCGTTGATACAGAAATTCGTTAGCGCACTTGTCACGATATGGAAGTTCATATCTTCGTACGCTTTCTTAATGATTTCTTGAACTTCTGAAGCACGTTGCAAGATGTATTGATCAAGTGCAATCAAATCATCAATCGCTAAGCAATCAGTCGCAGGTTGGAAACCATTTAAGTTTGCTAGCAAGAAACGCAATGTGTTACGAATACGACGGTAACCGTCTGAGGCACGGTTAAAGATTTCTTTACCTGCGGTCATTTCATAACGGTAATCTGCAGATGCAATCCAGAAACGAAGGCCATCAGCACCCATATCTTTAATGATGTCTTGCGGTGTGATGACGTTACCGATCGATTTCGACATCTTACGGCCTTTCTCATCGACCACGAAGCCGTGTGTCAACAAGCCTTTATACGGTGCGCGTTCGTTGATTGCCATTGAAGTCAACAATGAAGATTGGAACCAACCACGGTGTTGGTCTGAACCTTCAAGGTACAAATCAGCAGGGTCTTGTAGCTCTTCACGTTCACGAAGAACTGCAAAGTGTGTTGTACCTGAATCGAACCATACGTCTAAAGTATCTCGAACAGCGTTATAGCAATCTGCATCATCACCGATGAATTCGCGTGCATCACGGTTATACCAACCATCAATACCTTCTTGCTCGATTAACTTCGCAACTTCTTCAATCAATTCAGGTGTACGAGGGTGTAACTCGTTAGTATCTTTATGAACGAAGAATGGAATTGGCACACCCCAAGTACGTTGGCGAGAGATACACCAATCTGGGCGACCTTCGATCATCGCTTGAATACGGTTTTTACCCCAATCTGGTACGAACTCAATATCATTTTCAATCGCGTTCAATGCACCTTGGCGTAGACCTTTGGCATCCATGCTGATGAACCATTGTGGTGTTGCACGGAAGATAATCGGTGTTTTATGGCGCCAACAATGTGGGTAGCTATGTTTAATCACAACATGTGCCCAAAGTTTGCCTGCTTCAGTCAATGCTGCAATAATTTTTGGATTGGCTTTGTAGATGTGCTCGCCTGCAAACAGTGGCGATGTTGGAAGATACACACCATTACCGCCAACAGGGTTTTCAACTTTCAAGTTGTACTGTAAGCCAACTTTATAGTCGTCCACACCATGACCCGGTGCAGTATGTACAGCACCTGTACCGCTACCGTCAGTCACGTGTTCGCCTAGAATCACAGGAACTTGGCGTTCAGCGATCAATGGGTGTTGCAGCACAAGGTTCTCAAGTTTAGAACCTGTGAATTCAGCAATGACTTCAAATGCAGTAAAACCATAACGCTGAGTAGCTGATTCAACCAATGATTTCGCAAGAATGAAGTTTTGAGGTACTTTGTCTTCACCTGTTGCTTTAACAAGTTGATACTCAAGCTCAGCATGTAAAGCGACTGCTTGGTTAGCAGGCATGGTCCAAGGCGTTGTGGTCCAGATCACGATGTCGGTACGATCAGCAATGTCTACACCCAAACGTGCAGAAAGGTCAGCTAAATCAACAACGCTGAAACCCACATCAATTGCGTCTGATTTTTTATCTTCGTATTCAACTTCAGCTTCAGCCAATGATGAACCACAGTCTAAACACCAGTTGACGGGTTTAAGACCTGGTTCGATATGACCTGCTTTGGCAATAGCACCCAATGAACGTACGATGTCGGCTTCTTGTTTGAAGTTCATCGTTAAGTACGGATTGTCCCAATCACCAAACACGCCCATACGCACGAAGTCTTTCTTTTGCAGTTCAACTTGTGTGTAAGCATATTCACGGCAGGCTTTACGGAATGTAGAAGCATCCACTTTTACGCCGACTTTACCGACTTTTTCTTCAACTTTAAGTTCAATTGGAAGACCGTGACAGTCCCAACCCGGTACGTATGGTGCATCAAAACCATCCATCACTCGGCTTTTAATGATGATGTCTTTCAGGACTTTGTTAACCGCATGACCTAAGTGAATTTGACCATTCGCATATGGAGGGCCGTCATGGAGCACATATTTTTTCTTGCCAATACGCGACGCACGAATCTGCTGATAAATGTTGTCGGCATACCACTCTTCTAACCATTTCGCTTCACGTACTGCGAGATTTGCTTTCATCGCAAAGTCAGTACCTGGGAGGTTTAGCGTGGCTTTATAGTCCACTGCATTTTCAGGAGTTTGCTTATCGCTCATGCAAGTTGTCTTCCAATTTAATCAGTCTAAAGCTGACGCGTTTTACAAAAATTAAGGAGTATTAATAAGGAAAGTTGGGGTTGTTTCGGCGAAACTCAAGCAGTTGCTCAACATCATCATCGATCCCAGCTTTGAGTGCTTCTAGCGAAGGATAATTCTTTTCGCCATGAACAAAGTTCAAAAAGGTTACCCGCATTAACAGACCATACAGATTAGCAGAAACATCAGGGAAATGTACTTCTAATCGCCACTCTGGATGTTCCTGTTCGATGGCTGGTCGGGTGCCGACATGTCCTGCACCGAAAAGGGCTGTAGCCTCATAACCAGCGATACCTTGATATTCGGCATTTTCATTGCGAACTTTGTCTTTTAACGATTCTGTTTCACAAATCACTTCAACACCATAGATGCCATGCAAACAGGGCTTATGGCGGTTTAGACGAACATTGATAGTTGGAAAGTTAATGGTGCGACCGATTTGATCACCATATTGAACACGACCCGTAATGCTATACGGGCGACCAAGTAGCTCCGCAGCTTTTTTAAGGTCCCCTGTAGCCAAAGTTTGGCGTATTAAGGTAGAGCTAATACGCTCGCCATTCAGTTCAACGTTATTTAAATCGGTGACTTGAAAACCATAATCGCGCAAGAATTGGCTATTACCTTGTCGGTTTTTACCAAAATGATGATCTTCACCGAGTACTAGGCTTTGGGTATTCAGTTTGTATTTTAGAATATCAGCAAACTCTTCCGCACTTAAATTACGAAATGTGTCATCAAATTTAGCAACAACAATATAGTCGATACCAAGTGCAGCCAAATGTTCCACTTTTTCACGTAATGAACTAATTCGTGGTGGTGCATCGTAACTTTTAAAATATTCTAAAGGCTGTGGCTCAAAAATCATCACCACAGTTTTTAAATCTTGTTGTTGTGCTATGTCTTTTAATTGCTGAACCATCGCCTGATGACCCAAATGAACACCATCAAAATTGCCAATGGTGACGGCAGTTTTGGGCAATTGAAAGTTGGGCGCTAAAGCATTCAGACGGAGTAGCTTCATGGGCGAAATGGTGACTAAAATTAATTTGGGCTATATATTGCCATATTCTCACAGTTTCGTCTTGTTGTTGTGTTTTTATTCAATACTTTTCTTATTCTAGATCAAGATGCTTGAGTCATTAGATCAAAGAAACTTTTATTTCCGGATATATTTTTGTCTAATGTGTTCCATTCAATATTTAATGAGTAAGTGATGTCTGATCTAGCCCTAATTATGGCCTTAGCAAGCGAATCTAAAGGATTATTCGAAGCTGAAAATATTGCAGTGCATTACAGTGGGATTGGTAAGGTCAATGCAGCATTTAAAGCTTTTGAAGTGATTCAAAAGACAGGATGCACAACTTTGCTGAATTTAGGAACAGCAGGAAGTTCGCATTTTGATGCACATTCCTTGGTTGAAGTAACAACATTTGTACAGCGAGATATGGATGTTTCACCGCTTGGCTTTGAAGTTGGTGTTACACCGATGGATCAGGAATTTCCCGCAGCGATTAACCTAGAGCCGTATTTTCAACATCTTCCCAAGGGCATTTGTGGGACTGGCGATAGCTTTGAAACTGGTGAACCTAAGGTGCCATGTCAGTTGGTTGATATGGAAGGATATGCGCTCGCCAAAGTATGTAAGAAACTTGGCGTTCGTTTGATTTCCGTGAAATACATTACAGATGGGGCAAACGACACCGCACATTTAGATTGGGAGGAGAACTTGTTGTTGGGCGCTCAAAAATTATTGGCTTTATATCAGAGTATGGAACACTAGATTTTGAAGATTTTGGCGACCATAGAAACTATGGTCGTATGCCAGAGATCAATCTCGAAGAGATTTAGATAAACCAATTATGGTCGAGGTAAAATACCGTATAGCATCATATGGACTGTATGCTCGATGGTACGTTGATACATGGTGCGATTGCGTAAGGTTTTTCCCGTTACCATTTCAGTTTGGGTGCTAAAATCAGCATAGTTTTGTGTGATACCCCAAAGGTTAATAATTAAAACCTCAGCATCGATCTTGTCTGATATTTTGCCTTGCTCTTGCCACGTGGAAATGACTTTAGATTTGCGTTTGAAGAGTTTTTTTAATGGGCCTTTCAAAATTGGCAGGATATGTGGTGCGCCTTGGATAATTTCTAAAGCAAATAATTTTGATGCTTTATGTTGAGTACGGGAAACCTCAATCTTTTGCATGAGATATTGCGTGATCGCTTCAGCAGGCTCTAAATCAGCTTCCAACATTTGCAGTGGAGCTAACCATTTTTGCATGACAGTAGTCAGCACTTCGACATAGAGCGCTTCTTTATTTTCATAGTAATAGAAAATATTCGATTTGTGCATTTCCGCGAGTTGTGCAATTTCATCTAAGCTTGCACCACTAAAACCATACACAGAAAACACATCTAATGCAGCAGCTAAAAGCTGTTGACGTTTTTGCGTACTCTTCTTTTGTTCCATCTCGTCAGTAAATTATAAAAAGGAACCTCAAATTGTACGGCAAAACGTGCGATTTGTGCACAAGGATTAGGCCATTTGCAAAAGAATATGAAGAATAATTGTGTAGTTAAGTGATAAAACTAATAATAAGACACATGTACAATCTATTTGATAAACAAATACATATTACTCATGTGGGAAATGCTGATCGAGAATATCTTTTAATTTAATTAAAAAAAGCCATTTATCAGTACGAAAAGTGTCTAATTTTCCGACGAAAATTAGACACTTCCATTTACCTTATTCAACAATTCAGAATGTCATATTTTGTATCGCTTAAGTTGAAAGTACGGCTTCTAAAACTTGTTGTTCAAGCTCTGCAAATTTGACATTTTTTTGTCGCGGTCGTGGTAAATCTACTTTGAACTGATGTGCGATATGACCTTTATCGAGCAAAATAATACGATCTGCTAACTGGACTGCTTCACTGACATCATGTGTCACTAAGATGGTGGTGAAGCCTTGTTCTAACCATAGTTTCTCGATTAGATTTTGCATGTCTAAACGCGTAAGCGCATCTAAAGCCCCCAAAGGTTCATCAAGTAATAGTATTCGAGGGGTATGAGACAAGGCACGTGCTAGCGCTGCTCGTTGACGTTGTCCACCTGAAAGTTGTGCAGGCCAAAGTTCAGCTTTTTCATTTAAGCCAACTTTTTCCAATAATGCTTCAGCCTTATCATGCTGGGATTTATCTAAGCCCAATTGCACATTTTTTAAAATGCTTTTCCATGGTAATAGGCGAGGATCTTGGAACATGACGCGGATGTCATCAGCGGTAATACCTTCACGAAAGTTCAGTGCAGATTTAAATTTAATCTCACCATAACTCGGTTGTTCTAAATCCGCGATTAACCGTAACAACGTACTCTTACCACAGCCACTTCGACCCACAATGGCAACAAATTCACCAGGTTCTATATGTAGGTCTAAATCCTCTAATACTTTAACTTTGCCATAGAACTTGTGCAGTTGTTCAAGATTGATTTCTGCACCGATCTTTTGTGGAGCTGATCTGGCATGATCTGGAATGACATGTTCATCAGCGAGATTTGAAATACTTAAATCAGTCATACGCATTCCTATTTTTGATAGCCTGGATGCCAGCGTAATAAATATTTTTCTAAGGCAACCGCGAGTACATCCGCTAATTTACCAAGTAGGGCATACAGTAGAATCCCAACTAAAACGACATCTGTTTGTAAAAATTCACGCGCATTCATGGTCATGTAGCCAATTCCAGCTTGTGCTGAGATGGTTTCAGCCACAATTAACAGAACCCAAACTAAACCTAGTGCGAAGCGTAAACCAACTAAAATGGAAGGAAGAGCACCTGGTAAAATAATTTCTTTATATAACTGCCAGCGTGTTAAACCATAACTCTTGCCCATCTCGATCAGCTGAGGATCTACAGATCGGATACCGTGATACGTATTGATATAAATTGGGAAAAACACGCCAATCGCGACCAAAAATAATTTGGCAGATTCGTCAATTCCAAACCATAGAATCACCAATGGAATTAAAGCTAAAGCTGGAATATTACGGATCATTTGTAGGGTCGTGTCGAGTAACGTAGAGGCTACTTTAGATGAGCCATTTAACAATCCTAAAAATAATCCTAAGCCCCCACCAATCAGCAAGCCAATCAGTGCACGTCCCGCACTGACTTGGACATGTGTCCACAGTTCACCACTAAGCAATAGATGCCAAAAAGCCAAAACCACTGCGGTTGGAGCAGGCAAGACACGGCTTTCTAAAATGCCAGTGACTGAAGCAAGTTGCCAAATCACAATAAGAAAAATGGGTACTAACCAAGGTAACAAACGTTGCCCCAGTTGTTTGATTCCTCGAGAGAGAAAACCTTCAGCTTTAACCACCTTGGTTTTACTCAACACGATAGAATGTTTTTGAGTTTTATCTACCGCTGTTGTCATGCCGGCTCCTGAACCTGATCTCCTTTTTTATTTTCTTCAGGAGTATAGTTATTCGCGACAATCTCACCAAAAGGACCAGTCAGATTAGGTTGAGTCAGTTTTTGGCGTGTTTCTAATGGTAGAAGAGGGAATACCAATTCAGCAAAACGAATTGATTCTTCAAGATGCGGATAACCCGAGAAAATAAAGGTATTAATGCCTAAATCTGCATATTCTTGGATACGTGCCGCCACAGTTTCAGGGTCACCTACTAATGCCGTTCCTGCACCCCCACGGACGAGACCTACGCCAGCCCATAAGTTTGGTGACACTTCAAGTTTCGAGCGATCTCCATTATGAAGTTCAGCCATACGACGTTGACCAACAGAGTCCATTTGTTTAAATTTTTTCTGTGCCGCAGCGATGGTTTCATCATCAACATACTGAATTAATTCTTCAGCAGCTCTCCATGCTTCCTCGTTGGTTTCGCGGACGATGACATGTAAACGAATACCGTAATCTAGGGTGCGACCTTTAGCTGCCGCCTTAGCGCGGACATTGTCAATTTTTTCTTTAACCGCTGCTGGAGGCTCTCCCCAAGTTAAATAGGTATCTACTTGATCAGTTGCCAGTTCAACAGCATCATCAGAAGAACCACCAAACCACAATGGTGGATAAGGTTTTTGGACGGGTGGATATAATAATTTTGCATCGTCCACGCTTAGACGTTCACCATGGAAAGTGAAGCTTTCACCCGTATGTGAGCGTTTTAAAATTTCGCGCCAAATCGTAGTATATTCAGTCGCAGTTTTATAACGCGTTTTATGATCTTCATAGACGCCGTCACCTTTTAACTCTTGCTCATCACCACCAGTAACCAAGTTCAATAGAACACGGCCATTTGAAAGACGGTCAAAGGTTGCTGCCATACGTGCAGCCAGTGCAGGAGTGGTTACCCCTGGACGCAAAGCAACGAGAAATTTAAGATTTTTGGTGGCATCAATTAAACTTGCGGCAGTCAACCATGGATCTTCACAAGAACGACCAGTCGGGATAAGCACACCTTCATAACCTAGATTATCCACCGCCACAGCGATTTGTTTCATGTAGGCATGGTCGACAACACGTCCGCCTTTGCTTGTACCTAGGTAGCGACTATCACCATGAGTAGGAATAAACCAGAAAATTTTCATTACTTAAGTCCTTAATATGAGTTACTTACCAGTCCATACGACTTGGTTAATTTGTATCGGTTTAGGAATGATTTTGAGCTCAGCAAAGCGATCAGCCAGTTGTTGCTGATCTGCAATGACTTTCGCGGTTAAAGGTGCTGCATAAGATGGACGAGGTCGGCGCTGAACAAAGGTTTGGCTGACATTCGGCTTTAAACCTGTTGTTTTGGCAAAAATCGTTGCTGTAGTTTTTAAGTTCTTTTGAACCCATTGATCAGCAAGATTAATCTGTTCAATGACATCAGAAATCGCTTGAGGATGTTTGTCGATAAACTTGCCTGAAGCGAGATAGAACGTGTAATTCGGGCTCAGCCCTTGTCCAGTGGTCAAAACTTTTGCTTTATCTTCAAGTTCAGCAGCAGCGTAATACGGGTCCCAAATGGCCCATGCATCAACAGCACCTTTTTGGAATGCTGCGCGTGCATCAGCAGGACTTAACCAAATTGGTTTTACATCGCTCCATTGCAAACCTGCTTTTCGGACGGCTTGGACCAATAGATAATGTGAACTAGAGCCACGATGTACTGCGACACGCTTGCCTTTGAGGTGTTTAAGCTGAGTAATTTTGGATTTTTGCGGCACTAAGATTGCTGAAGAAAGTGGCTTCGCCGCCTCATAAGCAATGTAATGCAGAGGTTTGTTTCCTGCTTGCGCATAAACAGGGGGGGTATCACCTGTTGCACCAATATCCACTGAACCCACTGCAAGTGCTTCTAAAATTTGAGGACCACCAGGGAACTCATTCCATGTAATTTTGGCATTGGGAAATTCTTGCTCAAACAGTTTTTGCTGTTGAGCAATCACCAAATTTACGGAAGATTTTTGGAAGCCAATGCGTAATTCTTTCACTGAGGGATCAACAGCCCATGCAGCTGAGCAACCCAACATCGCACAGGCAAATAGCATCGTTGTCATTGAATGACTTGAGGTTTTAAACCAAGTGTGTGCTGTATTTCCTGATTGATATTGAGTCATGTTCATCACCTTTTCATGTTGTTATTTGGGTGTAGGCGCAATAATTGCGGCCTGAATATTGATTTTGTTTGGAATCAATTTCTGTTGATGGAATACATCGGCAACTTTTTGCTGATGTTGAGCAACTTCAGTACTAATTGGATAAACGCCGAAGCTCATACGTCCAATTGAGGTTTGAAGAATTTTGAAATCTAGACCTGTAGGCTTCACGAGCAGTTGAGCTGCTTCGTCTTTATTGGAAGCAATCCAATCTGATGCTTCATTAAGTTCTTGAACAACGGTTTGTATAATTTCAGGATTCTGTTCAACGAACTTACGATCAGCCATATAGAACTGGTAGTTATTGGCATTCCCTTCGCCAGAAGCGAGAACACTTGCGCCGATTTGATGCTCTGCCGCTGCAAAGAACGGATCCCAGATTACCCATGCATCGACTGCACCGCGCTCAAATGCTGCACGAGCATCCGATGGTGGTAGGTAAACCACTTCAATATCATCAAGCGTCAAATGATTCTTTTCTAAGATCTTCAAGAGAAGATAATGAACGTTAGAACCTTTGTTTAACGCTACACGCTTACCTTTAAGTTGTTGAATATCTTTGATGTTCGAATTTTTTTGAACAATCAACGCTTCAGCGCGTGGAGTCGCAGGTTGATTTGCGACATAAACCAAATTTGAATTCGCTGCTTGGGCAAAAATAGGGGGTGCTTCACCGACTTCACCAAATGAAACACTGCCGACATTCAAACCTTCTAACAGTTGTGGTCCACCTGGGAACTCTACCCATTTCACTTGAATGTTTTGATCCTTCAACGCGGCTTCTAATTCACCACGTTCTTTAATCACGGGCAGTAAGCCATACTTTTGATAACCGATATTTAACACTTGGGTTTTATCTTCTTTTTTTGAGTCGCAACCAGTGAGTAGCAAAGCACCTGTTAACGCAGAAGACAAAATGAGTGTTTTTTTCCAAAGATTAGCGTTAAAGCTGCTCATATTGAAAATCCTGAAAACTTAAAAATAAAAAAATCAAAAAAATAAATGCGTCATGTAACGAGCCTAAGTTAATGAATTTTCTATTTCGTAAAAAATAAGAATTCAGGAATTCCTAATGAATAAAAAAGATAAAATTAAAAGAGAAAAAAATATCTAAAAAAATGCAAAAGGCTCAATCTAAGAATAACGATATTTTTGTTTCTAAGTTTATGAAATATATAAATATATATTAAAATATTAAATTGTGATAAGGATATGATTTGTATGAATATATCGAATGATTGTGAAGATAGTTCACCTAGGAATATCGATATATAAAATAAAGATAAAGCAGTTCATAAGGGTGCAATAAAAAAGCCACTTTAGAGTGGCTTTTTACAAACAATTGAGTTTCTTTGGAAATTATAAAGTGCCTGACGCGCTTGTGGTAAGTCATCCACCGATGCTTTGACAAACCCTTGTTCCAAAAACCAATGTGCGGTTCGTGTCGTAAGAATAAATAACTGTTGGATATTAGACTTTTTTGCTTTCTCTTCTAAATAGTGCAAGATTTGGCTACCACGATTTGATTTGCGGTAACTTGGATGTACTGCCACACAGGCTATTTCTGCAGAACGAATTTCATTTGATTCAGTTGGTATTGGATATAATGCTGCACAAGCCAGAACCATACCGTCACGTTCAATCACAGCGAAATGATCAATTTCATTTTCTAAGCGTTCTCTAGAGCGGTATACCAAAATGCCTTCTTGTTCTAATGGCCGTAATAAACTGATTAATCCACCGACATCCTGAATCGTCGCTGTGCGGACTTCTTCATAATGTGCATCGGTGATCATCGTGCCATGCCCATCACGAGTAAATAATTCTTCGATTAATGCACCATCATGTTCATAAGATAATAAATGAACGCGGTTAACGCCATTTAAAGAGGCTTCCTTGGCATTTTGTAAATGCAATGCCAATTCATAATTTTGCTCTAAAGCAACGTCAATATGTTGATCTAGCTGATGCGGGGTCACTTCGCGCAACAACTGCTGTGGGCTTTGCATTAAACCTTGTTCGGAACCGAGAAAAATGAGTTTATCGGCACCGAGTTGGATAGCTGTTTTGGTCGCCACTTCTTCAGCAAGCAAGTTATAAACTTCACCAGTGGTTGAATAACCTGAGGGGCCAAGCAATACAATATTGTGATTGTCCAAATGTTTTTGAATCGCATCTGCATCGACTGAACGCACTTCACCGGTAAGTTGAAAATCGATACCATTACGAATGCCATAAGGTTTAGCTGTTATAAAATTACCAGATACCACATCAATGCGAGCACCATACATGGGTGAATTTGCAAGTCCCATAGACAATAAGGCTTCGATTTGTAAACGGATTGAGCCTACGGCAGACATGACCGCACCTAATGAGTCACGTGTTGTTACTCTACGATGATTATGAAAAGGGCTATCTAAATTCTTCTCAGCAAGATTTGCACTGATTTGTGGTCGTGCTCCATGAACCAGAATGAGTCGAATGCCGAGAGAATGTAAAAGGGCAATATCATGAATAATATGTTGAAAATTTGGTGATTGAACTGCTTCACCGCCAAACATTAAAACGAAGGTTTTATTACGATGGGCGTTGATATACGGCGCTGAGTTTCGGAACCAATGCACATATTGCTGTGTCATATTTTGAGTTGTATCTATTGAGTCCGATTGCATGCATGTACCGATAGAAGCGGGAAGTGGTCATCAGATTCTAAACAAAAAAATGATTTTCCACACCTGCATTAAAATAAAGACATAAAAAAGCCCAAACTGAGTTTGGGCTGAGTGCAGGGAAGATCAATTTGAGAAGATCTAGGAATAAGCTTATCCGATGATACGCACGATGCGATCTGTACGCTCATTCACTAAGACATAGTCTCCATTAATTTTGTACCACTGCTGGTTACGCGCCGCTTTAGGTAGATTCTTCGCTTGACGATCACTTAACTCAAATTTTGAAGAGTTGAATTGACGTGGTAACTGTTGACCTACTCGCCATTGACGGCTTGGATTTACATTTTGGAAGCCACGATTTTGTTCATAGCGGTCATGTTGATATTTCCCAAGCTGACCTTTATTCCAATGCGCTGGTGGTGGAGTTGGTTTTGAATAGTGACGACCATCGTCATGTGGACCAGCCATCGCAGATGTTGCCAATAAACCACTCATTGCTAATGTAAGTACTGATACTAACTTTTTCATGTGGGATACCTCTAACTTTGTTATTTATCCGATATCGCTAAAGTACAAAATGATTTGAGATAAACCGTGGAGAGATATAGTCAATTTGTGAAATGTATGAAGAAGTGATGAAGATGAATGATTAGGATTGAACTCAACAAAAAACCCGACATGAAGTCGGGTCGATTTAAACGTCAAAATTAATCTTGCTGGATTTTCAAAATGCTATTGCTGTTTGAATCCACCAGAATAAAGTCATTATTCACTTTGTACCATTGTTGGTTTTTACCAGGTTTTGGTAGGTTATGATCTTTATATTCGGTTTTATAACTATTGCCACGATAGTGTTGAGGCATGACGTAGCCAGTTTGCCATTTATGTTGACGTAAACGTTTTACGCCACGCTCTTCTCTGTTTTTACGACGATCTTGGAACTCTTGATCTGATGAAGCATCATATTGAGTACGTTTCTCAAATCCTTTACCACGTTCACGTGAACCTTTATCTTGGTAGTCATCAGAGTAAGGAGCAGCATTGGCAATATTTGCTGTAAATATTGCACTTAAAGATAATGTCAAAACTGTCATAATCTTTTTCATATTCCGCCCTCGTTGACCTTATAAATTGGGGTTCACACTAATGTACTGAAAAAATGCAGAGAAACTGTGAAGATAGAATGTAATTTAGATTAAAAATAACGAGATAATAAGAACATATTTTAATAGGAATGAAAATAGAAACCGATGCTTTAGCTGAGCAATCAATGCTTTGAGCAATTTTAAATTTTGAATCCTAATATGATTTTTAAATTGTAAATATTTTAATAACACAGAAGATAATTTTCTTTTAAATAAGAAAAATCATCTGATCCGTTTCATCTCAGTGCCACTGATTATGATATTCCTGCAATTGTTGAATAGCTTCGATAATGATCCACGCAGTTTCGGCATGATCTAAACCTTGAACTAATGAAGCATCCAACTGTAACTGTTCGATCGTTTGGATCGTTGATAATTTTCGAGCTTGGTCTGCCATATTATTTCCTTATAAAAGTGTTGAATTTCATGGCATTGATCATAGTTAAAATTTATAAATATAAAAAACCGAATATTTTTCTAAATTTAATCTGATTATTCGATTAATGTTCGAATCAAATGCTTAGAAGACAGCATAATTTTTTATATCGATAAACTTAGCGTATGTATAGACTTTTGTTATAGTAAGAACAATTTTAAAGCAACACTAGGAATAGGTTATGTCTGTCGCTCCGCGTATTGGGATTTTAGGTGCTGGTGGCCGTATGGGTCGTACATTGATTCAAGCAGTTCAAGATGCTGGTTATCAATTAGCAGCAGCGGTAGAGCGTCCAGGCAGTAGCCTTATTGGCGCGGATGCAGGCGAATTAGCGGGTATTGGTACACTTGGTGTGAAAGTCGTGGGTGATATCCAAGATGTTTTAAATGATTGCGATGTATTTATTGATTTTACTGCACCAGTTGCAACTGAACAGCATTTGAAACTGTGCCGTGAGGCTGGTGTTGCATTAGTGATCGGTACGACGGGAATGAACGATGAGCAAAAAGCATTTTTAGATGAAAGTGCAACGATTGCTCCTGTAGTGTACGCAGCAAACTACTCCGTAGGCGTGAATGTATCCATTAAACTTTTAGAATTAGCATCTAAAGTCTTTGGTGACAGTGTCGATATTGAAGTGATCGAAGCACATCATCGTCATAAAGTTGATGCGCCATCAGGTACTGCTTTAATGATGGGTGAGGCGATTGCTGATGCATTAGGTCGTGATTTGAAGCAAGATGCTGTGTATCACCGTGAAGGGCATACTGGTCCTCGTGAACGTCAAAGTATTGGTTTCCAAACCATTCGTGGTGGCGATATTGTGGGTGAACATACGGTAATGTTTATTGGTGAAGGTGAACGTGTAGAAATCACACATAAAGCCACGAATCGCATGAATTTTGCTGCAGGTGCAGTACGTGCCGCTGCTTGGGTTGTAGGTAAAGCACCGAAAAAATATGACATGAAAGACGTTTTAGGCTTCAACGATATCAAAGTTTAAGTTTAAAAATACTGCGTGATCATCTAAATAATAATGTGAAATATGAAGAATAAAAAATGAAGAAAATTTCTATGATCTGCTTGCTTGTCAGTGCCATTGGCCTGACAAGCCAAGTTCAAGCCAATGAAGCCTCTCGACTCACCATTAACAAAAACAATATTAAAGTGTGGACGATACAAAATCCTGATCATCCTGTGTTGTCCTATCGTGCTGAAACAGTAGTGGATGCTTCACTCGAAAGAGCAGTTGCAATAGTTTTGGATGTGGAAAATGCAAAATCATGGGTACCCAATGTCGGTTCAGCACAGGTGATTTCTCAAGATTTGAAGCAAGGGGAATTTAAACTCTACATGGTGTTAGATTTTCCATTTCCTTTGAAAGATCGAGATCTGATTGTGCAAGGGAAAATGTATAAGGATTCAAAAGGTATTGTTCATATTAAGAATAAAGCTTCGCAAACGGGAAAATCGAAGAATCCTCAGTATATTCGGCTGCAACACTATGTTGGAGACTGGAGCTTTGAACAGATTGGACCGAATAAGGTGAAGGTCAGCACTTCAGGATATGCGGATCCAGAAGGTGCAATTCCACAAAGTGTGACCAATATGTTTGTACAACAGCAGCCTTATCAAATGTTGCAAAAAATGAAAACTGAATTAGCAAAATCTCAATCTGCGCAGATATCGTTACCAGATATTTTGAAATAATGAGTTTAAATTAGGCATTTAATCATTTTTCAAAGTGTAAGCTGTAAATTGCTTTAACTCTGCTGCTTGAGGCAAATGAAAACTCAAAATTGGTTGCTTTGTCTTAGATGCCTGATCCAATAGAAAAACTTGGTAGGTCTGTTTTTTGGAATCATCACATTGAAAATTTAAATTTTTTTGTGTGGGACTATTGAGCTTGACTGCATGATCAGAAGACACGGTGTAAAGGTAAATTTTCTGCTGATCTGGAGATTCAATACTTTTTGTAAAACGATAATGACTGTTGTGCGTCACTTTTAAGAATCCATCAATTAAGGATGTACAAATAAATTTTTGCTCAAGTGCAGCTTGATCGATCGCATGCTCTGGTTGGCAAGCTGTCAAAAGTGTTACCAAGGGTAATATCAAATATAATTTATCGTTGTTCATGTGGCCTCCTGTGTCTTTTTAACTGTAAGACCATCATAAATTTGCTAGGTTTATAGATACAGATACACAAATTTTATAAAAATGAGCACAGTTCATGTTTCAGTATCAAATCTTAGCCAAACATATCAAACAGAAAATTTTGAGTGGAGAACTTTGTTCAGGACAGAAGCTCATTTCCCTTCGACAATTTTCAGCATTACATGCCGTCAGTTTAAATACAGCAAAAAATTGTTATACATTATTGGAATCGGAAGGGCTCATTACTGTTAAAAATAAATCGGGTTATTTTGTTCAACATTTGAAATCCAGAAACGATCCGCCAGTGTTGCCTTATCATCGTGAATTTGATGCTGAAGCAAAGGATATCACTAACTTAGATTTGCAAATTGAAATACAGGAGTCTTCAACCAATAATCGATCAATTCATTTAGGTGCAGTACAAATCTCTCCAAATCACGTGCCTGTAGATGCAATCCGAAAGTCAATTCAACGTGCTTTAAAACACAGTCAACCAGAAGATTTCCTTTATAGTAATCGACAAGGGCATTTGAGATTGAGACAAGCTTTATCAGACCATTGGGCTGAAGATGGGTTTTATATCAATCCAGACGAGATTTATATCACCAATGGCTGTATGGCTGCGTTATCACTCGTGGTTCAGCTCTTGACCAAGGAAGGGGATGGCATTGTGATTCCAACCCCAAATTTTAATGGTCAATTACAGTTGTTAGGGACACTGAAACGCAAGTTGATTGAGATACCTGCAAATGTGGATGGTTTTGATTTAGAACGTCTAGAAAGAGCTATGCAGCACCCCGATACCAAAGCCTGTCTATTGACTGTGAATTATCAAAATCCACTAGGATTTGAGCTTTCAAATCATGATAAGCAGAAGATTGTGCAATTGGCTGAACAGTATCAATGCTATGTGATTGAAGATGATATTTATGCTGAATGTAGTTTTAATTTACAACGACCTTTACCGATCAAACATTGGGATGAAGCAGGCTATGTCATTTTATGCAGTTCAATATCAAAATCATTGTCCAGCGCATATCGAGTAGGTTGGTTTTGTTTACCGCCAAGGCTTAAACATTTACATCGTCAAATTGTCATTCAAAATGTCAGTGTGAATACACCTTTGCAATTGGCTTTGGCTGACCTGATGTATAGTAGAGCCTATCGTGAGCATCTACTCCGATTAAAACCAAAATTAAATCATCAAGTTGATGAATATCGACAAACGATATTAAGCGCTTTTCACGCGATTGACATTGGTTTAAGTCAGCCAGATGGTGGCTATGTTTTATGGCTGCAATTGCCGACACATATTGATGGTTTAGAACTCTATTATGCCGCACGTCAACATGGTATTAACATTGTTCCCGGAGATGTTTTTGGAGAAGAGCGCCGTTATAAAAATTATATTCGCTTAAATGCAGGGCATGAACTGACTCATGAAATTCATGACTCCATCGTGTTTTTAGCGGATTGGGTGAAACAAAAAATGAGGTCATCATCCCAAGCACCTTCTTAAAAGGATTATGGCGCTAAACTAAGCTTTTTAAAGCAGTGATTTTCATGATCATCAATCATTCCTACCGCTTGCAGATAAGAATAGATAATGGTTGGACCCACGAATTTAAAACCATTCTTTTTTAGAGTTTTAGACAGTTGCAGGCTTAATTCGCTTTGTGTTGGTGCTAAGCGATAGTCTGGCACAGAATGAACTTTGGGTTGATGCCCTACAAAACTCCATAACCATTTGACCATATCAGGCATGATTTGGCGCATATTCAACCATGCTCGAGCATTATCTCGAATCGCCTTTAGTTTACCTAAATGACGAATTATGCCCGGATCTTGTGTTATTTCGATTAAATGTTCATCTGTAAAAGTCGCAATTTCTTCAATGGTGTATTGAAAGAAATGATGTCGATATCGCTCGCGTTTTTTTAAAACAATAATCCAAGCGAGTCCTGCTTGCTGACCTTCTAAACAGAGCATTTCAAATAAGGTGTGTTCATCATATACAGGAACACCCCATTCTTGATCGTGATAATCAATATAAATCTGCTCATCGGAGCACCAGCTACAGCGTTGAATCGTCATGCGAATGCTCCGAAGTGATCAAATGGTAAAAGCAACCCACTGATCGTTTTGATTGTCCCAAAAGAACAACTCTGCTTGTTCTAAATCCGAAAAATTAATCCAGAAATCTTTACCTGCTTTATCTGCAAAACCAGTGCTAATCAACAGAGCTTCTTCGGTAATTTCCATAATCCAGCCCTGATGGCTTTGTCCATTTAAGACAATACGTTGTTGATTGCCAGATTCTGCAAATTCAACTAGACGATTAATCAAGGCTTCTGACATGAAAACTTCCTAAAAATAAAAACTTTAATTTAACGTAAATAAGGGTATGGATTGACAGGGCCTCGACCGCGACCATCTAAGTAAATTCCATAATGTAAATGAGGGGCAGTATGTCGAGCATTACCCGTATTGCCGACATAACCAATATGGTCACCTCGTCGCACGAAGTCACCCTCATTGAGACCTTTTTTATGCTGATCTAAATGCGCATAATAATGCCAAGAACCAGCGGGTCCTAAAATCCAAATGACTTTCCCACCCAGCTTATTATCGCGCATACTGCGAACAATTCCATCAGTTGCACTATAAACTTTTGTACCACGAGCCGCCAAGATATCAATGCCTTCATGTGTTCGACCGTGACTTCGTGATGCACCCCAAGTGTCTGTCAGTTGTCGCGCTTTTACACCTTGTACTGGGATAGGTAATTTTCGATCCAAAGGAAGCATATGTAAGCGAGCAACGAGGGTTGGATCAAGCGGCGTTTGTTTTGGAGGTTGGCTACTGCAGGCGACAAGTAAAATAGCTACACTTAGGATGATGTAATGTCGCAAATACTTAGTCACTCGAACTCCTTGATATGATACAGCCACACTTATTTGAATCGACTATGTCACAAATTCACGGCTGAGATCAATTTTTTCATCGCAGTTGGAATACCCATTTCTGTTACAACTTGTGGAGCGAGCCATTCACCTCCTAATTCTGTTTGGAGGTATTCCATCTGGTCGAGATCAACATGGAAAATATGTGCATTCAGTAACCAGGTAAAGTGGGTGAAACTGTGTGAAATTTGAGTCGGTAATTGATTACTCACCAAACCATATTGCTGAGTCAATTGACTAAATTCTGAAGTTTCATCAATAATGGGTAAGGTCCATAAACCACCCCATAAGCCTGAATGCGGACGTTGATGCCATAGCCATGTATTTTCAGTACTTCGCAGTAATAAAACATCCGCAGTTTTTATAGGCACTGCTTTTTTTGGCTTTTTAAATGGTAACTCTTGTGTCAGACCCTGCTTTAAAGCTTGGCATTCTGACTGCATTGGACAGTACAGGCAAAGTGGTTTTTTAGGAGTACAAATTGTTGCACCCAAATCCATAATGGCTTGCGTGTAATCATGGTTGCGTTGTTCAGGACAGAGTTGCTCGGCTAATTCCCACATTGCACGTTCATGGACAGGCTTTGATAAATCATCTTCAATGGCAAAGAAACGTGCTAAAACACGCTTAACGTTTCCATCCATTATCACGCCGTATTTGCGTAATCCAAGTGACATCAATGCACCAGCAGTTGATCTACCTATTCCTGGCAGTGCCATCCAAGCTTCTAAAGTCTCTGGAAAATGTCCATTTTGACTTACGATTGTGGCTGCTTTATGCAGGTTGCGAGCACGCGCATAATAGCCTAGACCTGCCCAGTAAGGAGCAACTTCATCCCAAGTAGCACGACCTAAATCGGTGACCGTCGGAAAGCGCTCAATAAAACGATCATAGTATTTCAGAACTGTTTTCACTTGGGTTTGCTGCAACATAATTTCAGAGACCCAAACTTTGTAAGGATCATCTGCGACTTGCCATGGCAGGTCATGTCGACCATGTACATCAAACCAATCAAGTAACGCAGTTGAAAAAGAAAACATGAAAATACCATTAATACAATCTGTGCTCAGTATAACCAATCTAGGCAAAGACCTTTTAAAAAAGCATGAAAAAAGGCGCATGTTGCGCCTTTTTGTAAAATCAACATTACTCTTGAATAATGCCCCAACGACTATCTAATTTAAGCGGTTGGTTTTTGTAACGAGGAATAATATGGATGTGTAAATGTTCCGACTCTTCATCGCCAAAAACTTTGCCATCATTAAAAGCGATATGAAAGCCTTCCGGATGATGACGGATTTTTAACTCGTTACGTGCCAGTTCTAGCAACGATTGTAAACTTTTACGCTCTTTATCGGTAATTTCAAAAAAAGAACTCACATGACGTAAAGGAATAATAACGGAATGTCCTTTAGTCAACGGCTGATGTTCTGGCAAAATCACACCGAATTCATTTTTATCAATCACATCATATTCATCGTGATTGCAATAAGTACATTGTTCACTCATCCTTACATTCCTCTTATATTTTATCTTCTTTCTTCAATAATCTTAGCGCTAATAAACTTTGAAAGTATATTAATCTAAGTGACGCGACAGTAACTCATACATCGCAGCTAAGCTTTTTTCCTCAGCTTCAGCGTTATAACCGAGATCTACACCATTGGCTTTTGCCCGTTCATCAGCTTGTGGATTGCTAAAACCGTGTTTTGCATCCTCAAAGATAATGACCTCATGCGGCACCTGAGCTGCAAACATTTCTTCTTTAAATTGTGCCACATCATCTAGCGTGACCATACTATCTAGCTCACCATGCAAAACCAGAATTTCAGCTTTAACTTGACCTTGTTGAGCAGGTGTTTGCGCAGATAAATTAGCATGGAAAGTAGCAACTGCTTTTAAGTTCGTACCAGATCGAGCAAGATCTAAGACAACTTTTCCACCGTAACAAAAACCAATCGCAGCTAATCGAGTTGCGTCAACTTCAGGCTGTGCAGATAAAGTGTCTAATGCAGCAGTAGCGCGGTGTACAATCGTTTCAGGCTGTGCGAAAGTTTGCATCATCCACTCATTTGCTTGAGAGGCTTCAGTGGTTACCTTTTTGTCGCCGTACATATCAATGGCAAAAGCAGCATATCCTTGTTCTGCAAGTTCTCGAGCACGTTGTTCTGTATATTCATTACGACCCCACCACTCTGGGGCTACAATAATACCTGCAGCTCCTGAAGAGTTTTCAGGTGCGGCAAAATAACCAATCAATTGTGTACCATCTGCCGCTTTATACTGAATTTCTCTTGTTTGAATTGCTGAAGTCATTATTGAAAGTCCTTTCGTTTATGAAAATCAGCAAAGATTAAAGCATAAATGTTTTCCGAAGTGATGAATTTGCAATAAGAAAGTAAAATCAAATGTGAGAATTTATGAAAGATTGGAATATGTAAAACGCGTATCAATGAACAGATAAAAAGAAATAAAAAAAGAAGAAGGAGTACCTTCTTCTTTTCATCAATCTTGTGTTTTCAATTTAATCTAGTGATTTAGAACACTAGACTTTGCCTCTTGAGATAAAGCCTACAATTGCGAGAATCACTGCAATCACAAGTAAGATAATTGCGAAATCTTTAGATAAGCCTGCTACACCACCAAACCCTAGCAAACTTGCTATCAATGCAATCACTGCAAAAATAATCGCCCAACGGAACATTTTGATTCTCCATAAATTTTTATTAATGTTCATTCAGTATAAGAAAATAAACTGAGCAAAATGTATACAAAGGGTATTTTAACGTAGAGTATTGATATTCTTTAGTTAATCAACTGTAACTGAGATTGATGAAATTTTATGAGAATTATTAGTGATATACTGACTCAAATTTTTGATATTTAGCTGAATCATGAGCACATCTTTACGCCCTGAATTTTGGAAACATTATTCACTGTTTGAAATGAACCAAGCAGAATGGGAGGCACTGTGTGATGGTTGTGGTATGTGTTGTTTGGTTAAATTAGAAGATGATGAAACCGAAGAAATCGCATATACAAAAGTTGCGTGCAAACTTCTAGATTGTCAGACGGGGTATTGTTCAGATTATGAAAATCGTCAGGTGCATGTACCTGATTGTATTCAGTTAACGCCTGAAAAATTACAACAAATACGATGGCTACCTTCGAGTTGTGCATATCGACGTATTAATGAAGGTAAAAAGCTACCGAATTGGCATCACTTGGTGACAGGCAATAAACAAAGTGTGATTAGTGCTCGAAAATCTGTAGCAGGTCGTTGTATATCTGAACAGCTTGTTAATGAAAATGAAATAGATGAATACATCGTGCGGTGGGTACGCTAGTACATTCAATTGCTAGACTGCACATATTTTGTAATATAAAAACACTTTTAAAATGATCATTGCCGTTTAATCCTTGAGACTGATATTCAAGGATTTAAAAAGGGAAAGACATGTTAAAAGCTGCAAAACTGATTTGGATTGTTGGTTTGAGCGGAATCATAATGGCGTGTTATGCCAATCAAAATAAGGCCACTGAAGCACAGAATCCGCAGGAATCAACAATCAAAAACGAAAATTCAAAAGCTCAAGAACAACGATATCAAGTTGAAAAAATTGCTCTATTTAATGAACCATGGGCGATTGCAACTTTGCCAAATGGTCAACTGTTAATTACAGAAAAGTCAGGCATACTTAAGTTGTTTGACCCACAATCAAAACGTAGTTTTAACGTGGCTAGTGTGCCTCAAGTTGCTTATGGCGGACAAGGTGGGTTAGGTGATGTTTCGATTCATCCTAATTTCAATAATAACGCTTGGTTATATCTCAGTTATGCCGAAGAAAAAAATGGATTGTTTGGTGCAGTGGTAATCCGAGCGAAATTGGATTTATCGAATATCGAAGCACCGAAACTGACGGATATCGAACGCATATGGGAGCAAGTCCCTAAAGTGTCGGGTCAGGGGCATTATGCACATCGTATAGTGTTTGACCAGCAAGCGAATTTATGGATTAGTTCAGGGGAACGGCAGAAGTTTCAGCCTGCACAAGATATGCAGTCTAATCTAGGTAAAATTGTATATTTGTATGATGATGGTCGTGCTCAAGAATCTAATCCATTTGCCAAACAAGGTGGTGTCTCAGCGCAGATTTGGAGTTTAGGTCATCGTAATCCTTTAGGTATGGCATTTGATCATCAAAATCGTTTGTGGGTGGCAGAAATGGGCCCTAAAGGTGGCGATGAGTTCAATCTTATTGAAAAAGGTAAGAATTATGGCTATCCAATTGTATCTAATGGTGATCACTATGATGGGAAACAGATTCCGAATCATGAAACGCGACCTGAATTTATAGCCCCTAAACTTGATTGGTCTCCAGTGATTTCACCCTCGAGTCTGATTTTTTATAAATCTAACTATTTTCCACAATGGAAGAACAAAGCCTTAATCGGTGGATTATCATCGAAAGCCATTATTGTGGTAGATCCACAATCTGAACCTGTACGAGAAATTCAGCGCTTGGATATGGGGGTTCGAGTACGAGACTTGCATGAAGCGAAGGATGGCACAATTTGGGGAATAGAAGATGGACCGCAAGCTTATTTATTCAAATTAAAAGCAAAACTCGAATCTGAGTAAAATGAAAAATGTTGAATAGTGATGGTTGTTTTGACTATTAATATTGGAATTTGACTATTACATAGTAGACTAGTCAACAGCACTTTGAGATCTATAAAAAATATGTCCGATACACAAATTCCGCTACCTGAACGCTTACGTCCACGTGATTTGTCTGAGATTATCGGACAAGATCATTTACTTGGTGAAGACGCACCTTTACGTCAAATGATTGACCAAGGACATTTACCTTCGATTATTTTTTGGGGGCCTCCAGGGGTCGGCAAGACCACCATTGCGCTATTGTTAGCTCAAGCTGTAGATCGTACTTTTATTAGCTTGTCTGCACTCAACACTGGTGTTAAAGAGCTTCGAGAAATTATTGGGGAAAGTGGCGATCTCATTGTGCCAGTGGTTTTTATTGATGAAATTCATCGCTTTAATAAATCTCAACAAGATGCCTTACTGAGCGCAGTAGAAAAAGGCAAGATTACTCTGGTCGGTGCAACTACAGAAAATCCTTCTTTTGAAGTCAATAATGCTTTGTTGTCGCGCTGTCAGGTGTATACGCTGAATGCATTATCTGAGCATGATATTCAACATTTAATTGAACGTGCACTCAAGCATGACCAATTTCTGAAAGACCGTCATATTCACATCGAAGAATATGATGCATTAATTCAATTTGCCGCAGGTGATGCTCGTAAAGCACTCAATTTGTTGGATCTCATTGCGAGCACATTTGAAGCAGATGTTGAAAATATGGTCACCAATGCCATCGTGGTAAAAGTAGCTCAACAAAATATCGCGCGATATGACAAATCTGGTGAGCAGCACTATGATTTAGTCTCAGCTTTCATTAAATCAATTCGTGGAAGTGATCCTGACGCTGCACTATATTGGATGGCGAGAATGTTAAAGGGGGGAGAAGATCCCGTCTTTATTGCACGTCGGATGTTGATTGCCGCTTCGGAAGATATTGGAAATTCTAATCCTAATGCGTTGTTATTGGCTGGGGAGTGTTTTAGATCCGTTCAAGCGGTTGGAATGCCAGAATGCCGTATTATTTTAGGCCAATGTGCAGTGTATTTGGCCACAAGCGCGAAAAGTAACAGCACTTACTTAGCAATCAATAAAGCATTAGAGTTGGCTGAACGTACGTCAAATCTTCCAGTTCCATTACATTTAAGAAATGCTCCGACCAAGTTAATGAAAGAGCAGGGATATGGTGTAGATTATTTATATCCACATCACTATCCAGAACATTTCGTGTTGCAGGATTATATGCCTCCAGAGCTGAAAGGCACCAAATTGTACGAATCAGCTCGTAATAAGCGTGAAGTCGAAGCAGAGCGTTTACAGCAGCGACGCTGGCAGCAAGAGCAGCAACAACAATAAAAAAAGCCCAGTTCTATGGGAAGCTGGGCGAAAAGCGATTCATTTGGTCGGCAACTACAGTCTCTCTCTTGAGCCACCAACTCCTGTAGTTGCCTGGTATAAAAATATATTAGTTGAACTTAGTAATATTGTAAAAACGATCATTTTAATAAATAACATTAATTTATTCGATTAATGGGGGTAAATTTAAAAACAAAAACAACAATTGAGTTTTTTAATGATCAATGACCCAGATTTGTCATCTTATTTAAATATCGATTCGATAAATTAATAGCATTACCAATGAGGAGAGAGCATTGGTAATGCTACTTAACAAAAATAATGAATGTATAACAATAATTTGAAAATATAAAAATAATATCACCAGATACAAAAAAGCCGAGTCATATGACTCGGCTTTATTTTATCTAAATTTTGATTTAGATATCAGAAAGGTCAACACCAATACGTGTTGCAACTTCTTCATAAGCTTCAACCACACCACCTAAACCTTGGCGGAAACGGTCTTTATCTAATTTTTTCTTGGTATCTTTGTCCCATAGACGGCAACCATCTGGAGAGAACTCATCACCAAGAACGATACGGTCATGGAACACACCAAATTCAAGTTTAAAATCAACTAAAAGCATGTTGCCTTGAGCAAAAAGATCTTTTAAAACCACGTTTACTTGGTGAGTTAACTCTTTCATACGCTCAAGTTGTTCAGCAGTAGCCCAACCTAAAGCAATTGCTTGAGATTCATTCACCATTGGGTCGCCCAAAGCGTCATCTTTGAAAAATAATTCAAATGTAGGTGGTGTAAGTTCTAAACCTTCTTCAACACCCAAACGACGGCAAAGCGAACCAGCTGCATAGTTACGGATTACACATTCAACTGGAATCATGTTTAACTTTTTAACCAAAACTTCGTTTGGCGTTAAAAGTTTTTCGAAATGAGTTTCGATACCTGCAGCTGCAAGTTTTTCCATGATAAAGGCGTTAAAACGGTTGTTCACCTTACCTTTGCGATCTAGCTGTTCGATTTTTTCGCCATTAAATGCTGAGGCATCATCACGAAAGACTAAAATCAGGTGGTCTGCACTATCGGTTTCATAAACGGATTTAGCTTTACCAGTATAGAGCAAGGTTTGTTTTAACATGGTGGAACCTTTTTCAGAAAAAATATGCCTAGAACGACTAGGCTGGCCAGTTTTGATAAATCTGGGTTAACAGGCTCGCAGCTTTTTGTTTGTCTGCAAACGCGTTAGTTGGGGTAAACACGGCCAAGGTATGACTCGAACCTACAGATGTCAGTTTAAGCACTAAACTTTCACCATCCACTTGAATTGTCGCGGAATGGGGATTCTTAGGTTGATTGACAAAGTTGTAGTTGAGGCTACTGAGGGTGGCGATTGTGTATTGCCAAATTGTAGCAGAATTTCCGTCAATTTTGATCAACGGATTGCCATTTCCATCAGTTAAAAGTTGTGGACGACCGACAGCAGTTGATTGTTCACTCTCAACAGGATTAGAAACGGTTGGTGCCACATTAGGACGAGGTAGCTCGAAACGATTACCTCGCTTATTAACCATTTGTGGCGCATTGTCTATTGCAAGCTGTTCAACAACAGGCGCTGGATAAAGCGGTGTTGCTGGTCTAACCATTGAACCTTCAGGAAATTTAAGCGGGGTTTGTGCAGTAGATTTTTTATAATCGAGTGAACCATTATCGATACCAATCGTACTACAACCGACCATGCTGAGGGCTGAAAGGGCAAGGGGTAAACCAAAACGTAGTTGCATAGTTGTTAAACTCTTCTTTAAATAATGCTCGCAGCTTTTAATGCATCACGCAGTGAAGCTCGATATTGTTCTGCTAATGGAGTAAGTGGTAAACGGATACCTGTACCAATTAATCCCATTTCATGAAGTGCCCATTTCACAGGAATTGGGTTTGATTCACAAAATAGAATTTCGTGTAAATTTGCAACTTGATCATTAATTGCTTTTGCTTGAGCTGCATCACCCACTAAACCAGCGGCACACACTTGGCTCATTTGCTTTGGAGCAACGTTAGCGGTCACAGAAATATTACCTTTCGCACCATGCTCAATCAGTTGATATGCTGTTGCGTCATCACCTGAATAGACCACCATATCTTTGCCTTCAAGTGCTTTTAAAAGCTCAGCACCGCGAGGAACATCACCTGTTGCATCTTTAATACCTACGATTTGAGGAATATCAGCAAGACGAACTACAGTTTCATTGCTCATATCAACGCCAGTACGGCCAGGTACGTTATAAAGAATTTGCGGTAAATCAACAGCTTCAGCAATTGCTTTGTAATGCTGATACAAGCCTTCTTGAGTCGGTTTGTTATAATATGGCGTTACTAAAAGTGCAGCATCTGCACCAAGCTCTTTAGCTTCTTTGGTAAGCTCAATCGCTTCATGCGTTGAGTTTGCGCCTGTGCCGGCAATAATTGGAATGCGTTTATTGGCTACACGAATGATTTCTTTAATCACTTGAGTGTGTTCAGCCATGCTTAAGGTCGAAGCTTCACCTGTTGTTCCCACGGCAACGATACTATTTGTACCTTGTTCAATGTGCCATTCAACAAGCTTCTCGAGACCCTTCCAATCAACAGTTCCATCTTCAAACATTGGAGTGACGATTGCGACGATTGAGCCTTGAATTACCTGAGCTTGCTGAGTAGTCATTTTAAAACACGATCCTATTTTTCCATCCAGTGAAGGTTGAGAAGCGAAGTTTGGATGGGTATGTATTTTGATTTATATCACGATCCAATATGCCTGCATACTGGATAATGCGTATGCAAATTATGAACTAAGCTACCAATAAGAACAATATGAATTCACTTCAGTCAAAAAAAAGTTTAGTTAAAACAAGTAACTTTTTTTAAAAAAAGCAATTTTAAGACCTTATGGTTAGGCATTTAAATAACAGGGAAGATAGATGTTCGTCTATGAAAGTATTGCGGATAAAAATGAAAATTCGAACTAAAATCTGACCAATTTACCCTGAATTAATAGCTTATATCACTTACATCAGATTTAAGATGTATGTATGTACAGGTGAATAGACTAATAATTTTTAAATTATGTGATTATTATAATTTATAAAACGTCTTAATTTTTTTACTTAAAGGTTAAATTATTCTAATACTTATAGATTTTATAATAGATTTTTCTTGGTTTTTTCCTAAATAAAAAAAATAATTAATCGTTTTGAAGACTAGAATTTATTTTGGTTGGCAAGAGGTATGAAATTTAATCTTATTTTGATTACATTTTATTACACCATTTGATAACTCTCACTTTCATTGACTTACATAGATAATCGGGCATCGGACTCAAATGCTGATGAGTGAGGGAAGTTCAATGCAAGAATCAGTAAGTAACAAACATGCAATTTTGACGGTAGGTATCTGCTTCCTCATTGCAGTAATTGAAGGCTTAGATATTCAGGCTGCAGGTATTGCAGCTGCGGGTATCCGTGAACATTTTGGTTTAGATAGTTCACAATTAGGTGTGTTTTTTAGTGCCGGTATTTTAGGTCTGTTACCTGGGGCACTGGTAGGTGGGCGTATTGCGGACCGTATTGGTCGTAAAACAGTTTTAATTTGGTCTGTTGCTGTTTTCGCTGTATTCACTTTATGTACGGTATGGGTAAATAGTTTTAACAGTTTATTGGCTGTACGTTTCCTTGCAGGTGCAGGACTAGGTGCAGCAATGCCAATTCTCATCACTTTGGCTTCTGAAGCTGTAACCCCACAAAATCGTGGTCGTGCTGTAGGGCTAATGTATTGCGGTATGCCTGTCGGTGCTGCGATCTTATCTTTAATTGCAAGTACAGATTTCGGTGCTAACTGGAAAAATATTTTCTATCTTGGTGGTTTATTACCATTAATTGTTATTCCAGTGATGATGAAGTTCTTACCTGAATCTAAAGAATTCTTGAAAACGCAAAATAGAACTGAAGCTGAAATTGCAGAAGCTCCACAAGGTTCGTTTAAAGATTTGTTTAATTCACAGAATCTTCTTCGTACGATGTTCATCTGGTGTAGCTATTTCTTCACGCTCATGGTGGTTTACATCATGCTCAGCTGGTTACCTTCTCTATTCCAGGAATTAGGTTTCTCAAGAAAAGAAGGTGCAACAGCGCAATTCTACTTCATGGTAAGTGCAACTGTAGGTACTGTGATTTTAGGTGTATTAACTGATCGCTGGAAAAAAGCTTATGTGATCTTGTTAATGTACGGTGGTATTTTGGCTGGTCTTCTTGCATTGAATGCAGCAAGCTCACTCACACAAATGTATTTGGCTTCAGCATTGGTTGGTGCTTTCGTGATTGGCTGTCAAGGTGTGCTTTACGCATTTGGCGGTATTGTGTACCCAACAGAAGTACGTGGTACAGGTGTTGGTGTGGCATCAGCAGTAGGTCGTATCGGTGCTATGCTTGGGCCAGCAATTGCAGGATCATTGTTAACGGCTGGATTTGGTGCAGCAGGAGTAATCTCTGCAGCAATCCCTTGTATTATTATTTCTGCAATCTTCATGTTAATGTTGGTACGTCGTATCCAAAATTAAGACAAAAACATAGATTAAAGCCTGCTTGATGCAGGCTTTTTTTATAGAATTTTGATATCAAATTTTCAACTCAAGCAATTGTAGTTCTCATGATCCTATGCAATAGTCCCTAACAATTTTAAAAATATTGGGAGCTGAAAAGGATGTTCCAACCACAACAAAGTGCACTTATCGTTGTTGATGTTCAGAATGGATTTACCCCTGGGGGAAATTTGGCGGTAGCGAATTCAGATCAAATTATTCCAACCATTAATTCACTTGCTCAGCATTTTGAAAATGTTGTCCTTACCCAAGATTGGCATCCTCAAGACCATATTTCATTTTTTGAAAATCATCCTGGAAAGTCTGCTTACGAGACGATTGAATTAGCTTATGGTCGTCAGGTGTTATGGCCTTCACATTGTGTACAGGGTACACATGATGCAGATTTCCATCCAGAGTTGAATATACCCAAAGCGCAGTTGGTCATTCGTAAAGGTTTTCATCCACATATTGATAGTTATTCTGCCTTTTTAGAAGCTGATCATCGAACATCGACTGGCTTAGCAGGTTATCTGCGTGAGCGTGGAATTCGTGACATCTTCATTGTCGGGATCGCCACTGATTTTTGTGTGGCTTGGACGGCAATTGATGCTGCAAAATTAGGTTTTAACAGTTATGTCGTGTCAGATGCGACTAAAGGCATCGATTTAAATGGTTCGTTGCAACATGCATGGCAAGAAATGCTTGCACAAGGTGTGAAACGAATTTACGCCAAAGAACTGATGACTCTCAGACACTCAGCGCAGACCATTTAAAGGCATGGCTCAAGATCATACGTCGTTAATCCAACAAGTGAACTTCTAAATGAAAGCTATCAATCAATTCGTGCAGAAAACCTTTGCGCTGTGGGTACTCCTATTTGCAGGAATTGCCATGTATATGCCAGAAGCTTTTATTTGGCTTAAGTCTTATATCACTTGGATGCTCGGGATTATCATGTTTGGCATGGGAATGACCCTGTCGTGGGAAGATTTTAAAAGTGTTCTCAGCCAGCCTAAGGCGGTTGCCGTTGGCGTGAGTGCTCAATTTATAGTGATGCCATTATTGGCATGGGGATTGTGCATAGCATTTCGATTACCCGCTGAAATTGCCGTTGGCGTACTCCTTGTTGGATGTTGTCCCGGAGGAACAGCATCTAACGTCATTGCTTATATGGCAAAGGCAAATGTGGCTTTGTCCGTCGCGTGTACCTCAGTTTCAACGATGTTAGCACCTTTGCTGACACCATTGATTTTTTATCTCTTAGCGAGTCAGTGGATCGATATAGATGCGGTAGCAATGCTTGTATCGGTAATGCAAGTGATTTTGTTCCCTATCATTTTAGGGGTGATCGTGAGCGGCCTATTTAAGCAAAAAATAGATCGATATATCGCAATGATGCCTATGGTTTCAGTCATCGCGATTGTATTGATTGTGGCTGCGATTATTGCTGGAAGCAAAATGCAAATTTTACAGTCAGGGTTACTGATCCTTGCTGTTGTAATTTTACATAATGGATTAGGATATTTTATAGGTTATTGGGCTGCAAAATTATTGCAGCTTAATCAAGCAGATGCTAAAGCAGTTTCGATAGAAGTAGGGATGCAAAATTCTGGCTTAGGCGTTGCTTTAGCTGCGGTTCATTTTGCGGCAACACCCATTACAGCACTTCCAAGTGCGATTTTTAGTTTATGGCATAATATTTCGGGACCCATCTTGGCAAGTTATTGGGCGACGCGTGACAAAGCTGTCCTTAAAAAAAATAAGTATGACGGTGATGTGATTAAGTAGCTGATTCTATTTTCGTTAACTGACCTAGAAATTCTTTTTCAGTCATGATGTGAATACCATGTTGCTTTAAAAGCGCTGCTGTAACACCGTTCGCATTTATTTTCGTCCCTGAAAAAGAGCCATCATAAATCTGACCAAAACCACACGATGGACTTTTAGCTTTCAAAATCGCATGAGTAATCCCATGTTTTTTAGCAAAAGCCAAGGTCTGTTTTGCTCCTAAAATAAATGCTTCGGTAACATCTTTTCCCGAAAGATCAAATACTTTTGCATGACCACTCAAAACATCGGAGCCTGTTCCTTTTTGAATTTCAGCAGGGGCTCTGGGAGTGCTAAGCCCTCCAGAAATTTCAGGGCAGATTACGACGGCCTGATCGGTATCAATGAGCATTTTAATTTTTTGTTGAAGGCAATGTTGGCCATCGTAGCGAACTGGATGTCCGACTAAACATGCACTGATAAGATATTTCATTTAATAAAAAAAGACCAATAATATTCATTATCGGTCTTTTTGTATGAGAGTAATAAAGTTTCATACTGATCAAGCCTTATCTCATTGATATTTCGAATTCGAAATTAATGGAAGAAAAAATAAAGTTTCATACTTAACTTTAAATTTTCTTCCATTTTTACTTTTCATCGAGTAATAAAGTTTCATACTGAAATGAAACTCTAGGCTCGTTTAATTTATTTTCATATTATATCAATGATGTTAGAAAGTCAGTGTAAGCTTTCAGTTTTTCAAGATCTTGAAGTAATTGGTTTTTTCTTCTTAATATTTCTGTTTTTAGTTCTGGAAAGTCTATAAGTGCTTGTTCAGAAGCTTTGATTTGGTTTTCATAAATCTTTTGCTTTTCTTTTAATTCATTAGTCTTGAAGTTAAGTTTTTTCGAATCACTTTTAACAATTGCTAAATCAAATTGTTTTCTAAATTCATACATGCTTTCTGTTTCAACAAATGTTGAAAGCCTTGGATTGTCAGAATGAATATGTTTGACCAAGTGTCCTTGTCGTACCATTTTTCTCAGAAGCCTATAAAGTTGCTGGTGGTTGATTCGTTCCTTTTCATCTTTTAAAAGATTCAAGTTGTTCCAAATTTTGTTTGATGTCCATCCATCAATTTGGTTGTGGGAAAGAAGTACTAGAAAAGATTGAAAGAAAGGCGAAGTAATTTGTTTCATGATAAAAAAGTAGAAAACTTAAAAAGAGGATTATAGTCCGTGGATATATAGTCCTCAAATAGTGATAGTTCTGTTTTTTAAGCACTTGAATGTTTATGTCAGAACTTACTATTCAATTTGGGCAATTGGTTCGAAAGTACAGAAAAGAAAAAAACATGTCTCAAGAGCAACTTGCATTACTCTGTAATATGGATCGGAGTTACTTAGGGCGGATTGAAAGAGGTGAGGTGAATCCTACTTTGGAAAAACTTTACGAATTAGCAAATTCTTTAGATGTAAATGTAAAAGATTTATTGCCTGAGTAATTTTATAAAGTTATCTTCTGTTATGATTTGGCATATTTTTTAATTTAAAATTTGGTGCTGTTTTGAAAGTAATTGATTTCTTTTCTGGTTGCGGTGGTGTAAGTGAAGGATTACGCCAAGCTGGATTTGAAATTACAATTGGTTTAGATTTTGATTCTAATGCGGCGACAACATATCAAGCTAATTTTCCTGAAGCTTTATTTTTTAATGATGATATTCGCAAAGTAGATGAAAAAATATTAACAAAAGCTTTTAAAGAGAAAAACATAAAAAAAGAACCTCTTTTGTTTGTTGCATGTGCTCCATGTCAGCCATTTTCTACACAAAATAAATCAAAAAGTGAAGATGATATTCGACGTACATTATTAGATGAAACACACCGGTTTATCAGTAAATTAAAACCTGAGTATATTCTTGTCGAAAACGTTCCTGGTCTTCAAAAAATTGATAAAGAAAAAGATGGCCCTTATAAACGGTTCATCACTTTTTTAGAATCTAAAAAATATAAGATTACAGAGTTCATCGCAAAATCTGAAGAGTATGGCGTTCCTCAAAAACGTAAACGTTTTGTTCTATTAGCTTGTAAATCTGGAAAAATGGAAATTCCACAAAGAACACATGGAGAAGGTTTAGAACCGATTAAAACTGTTCGAGATTTTATTGGAGAATTTCCAGCTATCCAAGCTGGTGAAGTACATCCAGATGATCCATGGCATAGATGCCCAACATTAAATGAACGTAATCTAGAGCGTATTCAAAATACTCCAGAAGGTGGGGATCGTCGAAATTGGCCAGATCATTTGATTAATGAATGTCATAAGACACATTCTGGTCATATGGATGTCTATGGTCGTATGAGTTGGGATAAGCCAGCTCCGACTTTAACAACACGTTGCTATAGCTATTCTAATGGGCGTTTTGGGCATCCAGATACGAATCAACATCGGGCAATTAGTGTGAGAGAAGCTTCAAGATTACAAACATTCCCTCAGGACTTTATTTTTAATGGAAGTGTGGTCGAAGTTTCTCGGCAGATCGGAAATGCAGTGCCATGTGAAATGGCTAAACAATTTGGTTTAGCCATTTTGCAACATTACCAAAAATTAAAATAATTTTAATCTATCGGGTACTTCGATATTAGAGTTGATGTAGTCTACTCCGATTCTAGCAGCATGTTGAGCAGCCATAGATTGATAGCGTTCAGCATATCCGACACGTAACTGTGACTTCGGTTTCACTTTGATATCTTTTATTACTACATTACCACTGTGATCTTTGGTAAATATCATAAGTGGGATTTCTTTTCTTTTAAGCTCATCTGCATGATTTTTGATTATCATGTAATCTAGAGCTGGCAGATTAGATATCTCATTTAAAATAGAAAAATATTTTCTTTGATCATTATCATATACATACACATACTTGGAATGTGTAGCAAATTTAATAGCATTCTCTTGATTAGCAGGGAAAAGTTCTAACACACGTATTAATCGATGCGGAGTTAATCTATCATTATATGGATCGTTGGCTTGGCTGGGTATCATGTCACAGGCTGCAGATACACATAAATACCATTTAGACGGCTGATCTGTTTCCTCATGTTCGGAAATTGTTTTAAAGATCGTACCAGTGGAAATATATTCATTCTGATAATTTTTAGATGATAAATGCATGTTTAAGGCATGATACATATCTTTAGGTGTTTTATTTTCATTAAAAGGAAGCTTCATTTGTTCACAACAGAATTTAGCTAGATTGGCATCAGATTCGAGATTTAATTTATTTTTATAAAACTCAAAAGTTAAAAGAATAAAACTCTTCAAATCATCATTGCAGTTGAATTTAAAAGAAATTTCTTCAGATACGTCAGCGTAAATATTGCTAAGAAGTTGAGACACCTCAGTTTCGTTAGTTGACTTCAAAATTTCTTGCAACCAAGCAGCTTGGCCATGTTTATCGTTGTCATGAACGCTATCAAAAGCCATTGCATCAGATTCGATATGATTCTGGATTTCAGATTGTATTAACTGATAGTAAGAAGGTTTCCAACTAACTAAAGAGTTTTTTAAAGTATTCCAGATGTTAATAGGGTCTTGGTCGAGATTTTCTGAACTTTTTGGATAAATACATACGAAAAGATTGCCTGACTTGATCCAGGTTTTACCTTCGGAGTCGCCTTCTATTATAGTATAGCTATTTTCTGAAGATTTATATATTTGATTGTTACCTAAAAAATAATCGCAAATAATATTTGAAATTTCCTCTTTCTTATCTTTGAATTGTGGGTTTCTAGATAATATGCCTTTGAGTCTACCACTATTTTTGTCAAAGAGAATGTAATCTATAAGTTCTTTGTCTGACAGACTATAGGTACCACCTGATTGTATGCTAGGTAAAATTTCTGTATCCCAAAAATCGTCAAATTCATCAATTTTTTCAATTTCATATTCAATATTTTTAATAGGACTAAAAGAGGCAGCAATTTGTTTCCAAACAGTTTCAGGTTTTTCACTGGTATACACTACAGCTAAGTTAAAATGCTTAGAATTTTTCAAGCCACATAAAATTTCTAAAGTTTTACTCGGATTATCTCGTTCAAGATGATAATCAATAATAAGTAAATCAGATTTTCTAATGCGCTCTACATCTAGATTGCGTACTGAGTTATCAATATCACATAATATTTTTTCATTTTGAAAAAATTTTTCTAGTAGAGCTGCTCTTTGGGATGTAAGGACTTTATCTTCATCAATGTGTTCATTTTTAGACAATGAATCTATTAAATCCGGATAGGGAATAAATTGATCGTCAATCATCATGACTGAGCGTATAGCATTATTGCAAAACGTTTTTTGAACTAAACTTTCATATTCATTAGCAACAGTCACACTTATTTCTCCAATCCATTAAATTTAATAATAAAGTTAGCGCCCTCTTCGAATATGAAAGGGTCATCATTATGTTGTTCGGCATACCAAATTTTGTGATGCGCTACAGCTAGGTTTTCACGGCATAAATACAGCCCTACGCCACGTCCATTCGCTCGTTTTGTGTAGAAAAGATCAAAAAGTCTTGGAACATCGTCTTCATCAACTTTGGGTCCTGAATTTGCGATTACTACGAGATCATTAACTAAATCAATTTTAATTTTTCTGTCTTCAACTAATGAAACCCAATACATTGCATTGTTAATCAAGTTAATGAATACAGGATAGATACGTGAGGGAAGATCACTAATTTTTAATGATCTACAAGCTTCAGTTACTTCAAAATTGATTCGTTGTCTTTCAAAACGATCGCCATAGAACTGATTAATATGGGCTTCGATATTTTTCCCTGTAATGGTTTGGCGTGTTTGATAGCCAGAAATTTTTAATGGGGAAAGGAAGCGAATTTGGCTTGTGAGTGCTTTATGAGAGTTGTAAGCTAATTTAAAACCAGGATGTTCTTTTACATCACTTGGTAATGAATTTAGCCCACGAGTGACTAAGGAGTCTATTTCTTCAAGCTCATGAGATAAAATTTCTACACTAATTCCAAGTTGTGCGACTGCATTGATTGTCCGCATTTTGTCTTCAATATCAGAGCGTTCTTCTTCAGCTATTGAGAATGCTGAATCTAAGTTAATGCCGTCAGATATTTTTTCTAATGTTTTTAAAATTGCATCATATTTAAATGTATAGGTTTCAATTAACTGTAGATATATGATATCTAGATTGTTTAGAGCATTTTCTAAATGAGATGAGTCCTCAACACTTTCAACAATATTGATTGCTTGACTGTAGTATGAGCTTCTATCTTCACTAATATCTTTTTTCCAAATAGAATGAAGTGCATCAATCTTAGCCTCAATGGTAGATAGATATTTATTCAATTTTGAATTGAGAATGCCCTGGTTTTTATCGAACAATTTCTTAGCTGTTTGTTGTGGAGCTAACTTATTGAGTTCTGACTCCATCTTGTTAACAACAGTTTTTAACTGAATAATATAAGCTGAGAATTCGTTATATTTATCACGATATTCCCTATACTTTTCTTCATAAATTCCTAGCTTGGGTGGTTTCGTAGGCGTTTTAATTTCAGTACGGATCACGTCAAGTTTAGAGAGCTGTTGATCAAAATCTTGAAGTTTATCAATAGTTAGTTTATCTACATTCTCTAAACTATTTTTAAGAGCTTTAGCTAGTGATAGAGAATTATCTAATTTGGGTGTCTGATCTTTTAAAGCTTCTTTAAAGCTGTTTTGTGATGCCTTTCGAGCTTGTGTTTGAGCATCTTTTCTTAGCTCTTTATTTTTCTTTGCAATAAGTAATAACTCTTGTCGTTCTTCAGATTTAGAGCCAAAATATCTATCAGCTAATTCAATTAAAAGATCAGAAACTAATACTTTTAATTCTCTTGATGCTTTATTTTTAATAAAGCCTTCACGTCCAGCTTTGTCTTTGAGTTCTTTATTTAACTCATAACTGATACCAATATATCCGAAAGTTCTTCGGTTTGACCAATAGTGTCTCCCCGCATGATTTGTACGACGTTCTTCAATTTCAAAGAAGTCATTATCAACTCTTCCATATGGTAGTACACGTAAATTATCTCTAAATATTAGTAACCCAGCATATTTTTTTGCTTTCTCACTTAATACAGCCACGCTTTTTTCATCTAAGGAGGTAGTATCCTGCTTATATTCAAAAGAACCAATTTTAAATTTGAACCTACCTACGCCAGAACTAGGATTAATACTAATATTTGGAGGTATAAGGACATCACCTTTATCTTGACCAAAAGCTACAATATGACCTCTAAACCAACCTTTTTCATCGAATTCACCTGATATTTTATGTTCAAGAGTTTCAAAATCTTGCATATTAAAGACATCAGTCTCTCTTAAGATATCCGATGGTTCTGAAGTATTTTTTATTCTAAAGAGGCGGTATGAGAAACTTTCATCTTTTTCAACGTATGGATTTGTGAATGCTCTTAGAGTATCAACAAGGTCTTTTTCGATTGAAGCTAATTCAAGATTATCTTTTGCGAGATCACCTTGATTAGTTAATAAACTTAAATCGCGTCTTAGATCAAGCAAGAATAGAGCTGTACCATGTTGCCCACCATCTTTTTCAGAAACATTATTTAGTATTTCCTTCCAAGGTAAGATAGCTCTTTCATCTAAGACAGATTCCTGGCAAAAATTGAGAATTTTATTCTGTGTAGTTATAAAGTTTTCTGATTTATTGTTTTCTAACTCATCTTCAGAAAATTTTATCCAAGCTCTTTCTTTGATTAGTCTTTTTAATTTTAAATCTTCATCTTCATCTTCATCTTCATCTTCATCTTCATCTTCATCTTCATCTTCATCTTCATTGAATACAATATTTTGAAGAAGTTCTTGCTTTAATAAATCAAAAGCAATAGTGATTTCATCAATCGTGTCGAACTCTAAGAAAGGAATACTAATATCTTCAAAGGACAGATATGGATTTTCAAACAATCGCCAATCGACAAGAAGAGAAGTAAAAGAGCCATTTAACTTTTTAGTCACAAGAAAAGTAACATTTGCTAAAAATGCGGCAGAGAGTCGCCCAATACCTTTTTCACCCTGGGTTTGGCGAATTGGAATACCAAAACGATCTTCATCACTTAGAGCTTTTTTCTTACTTTTAGATTCTGTTCCGACAATTAGCCAGTTATCAATAATCTGCTCTGGTGACATACCACAGCCATTATCGATCAATGCACCACAAGGATATTCAGCATCTACAGTAAATAATGCAACATCTCTCGCATAAGCATCATAAGCATTTTTCCAAAGCTCACTTACAGCTGTGGGGCAGTCTGCAATTTGTCCTTTACCTAAGTGCTCAATAGTACGAGCTCTGGCTCTAAAGTTAAAAGATTTTACAGACATAACAACCCTTGATAAATCAAAATTATGAGAGGTGTGTATCTAAATATGGATACTTTTTCTTGTTATATGATCTTAACTTAATGTTTGTTAGAAGTCTTTTAAAATGAGAAAAGATAGCCTGAAAAAAATTATATAGCTTTAATACCAGACGGATTGTAAGGCATCTTGTTTGGCAATCTTAAATTTTTAAACTTTTTTTTTGTTCATCAGAAATCTAATTTAAAATAATATTAGTTAAACGCTCCATCCATCCTTTTAATTCTTGTTCGGATATATCCTGATTCTTTGAATTCATCCGTGGATGGTTCAAAGTACTATTTTTAGAGCTAATATTTTTAAAGATGCCTTTTGGCCAACGTAAGCATTGAGTGACGACAAGCTCAAGAACTTTGGCACGATCAGTTTGGTTCCATTGATTCATGTCTTTAAGTGATAAGACACGAGTTGAAAGAGGTTTCTTATTATCAGAAGTATCTACTTCTAAGATCAAAATATTTTGCCCATTAAATTGAAAACTGACTTCTGCGACACATCTAGGATTTCCATCAGTTTTTATATGTTTGGAGTGACCTTGAATGTTGGGTAATTTATGGAGTTGAAAGGTAGAATTTTTAACTGTGTTTTCCTTGCAAAACAAATCAATCATTTGTTGAAATGCAGAGAAACGATCAAGATATAAATGAAGATCTTCAGTTTCATCTTCAACACCATTAAATTCAGCAGAGGGGATAGTACCCTCAGAAATAGGCTCATTGGTGCTAACTTCCGATGGCGCATTAGTGGATGGTAAGTCTTGATCTTTTGTACCATGATTTCTATGCCTAGTTTTTTTAGAAGTTTTCCTTGTTTCAATGGCTTCTAGGAAGTCGAAGTGTGTCGGTACAACATCAATGATTTGAACATCATCACTATTGCCATCCTCGTCATCTTTGATGGTCGGTTCTTTTCCGTTATTTTTAGTTCCCGAAGAGTTTTCACCTTTACCACCTGATTTAGACTCAATGAATTTATCGCTATAGAACTCAACTTCTTTCGAAATTCGGCTTGAGATTCTTTCGAAACCTGATATTTCATTGACAAAAAACTCAGAAGTTTCAGCCTTGTAATAGCCATATGAATCAAAGATCACTCCATTGAGTTGAGGGGGATTAAAACAAAAACTCCATATACGATATTGGTCAACGTCATAGCCATATTTGGTACAAAACTGACTGATACTTTCAAAGGATTGTCGAATATCAGGATCAAGAAGAATCCAAGATAAGATGCGTCGAATACCTGAATCATTGAAATGAGAAATAGGGTATGAGCAAGCTGGTAAAATATTGATGAGGTAATGATCTCGATTTGAAACAATATCAAAATCGATACTGAAACTATTCTCTATTATTGCTGATCTTGCTAAATATGGAGTGTAGAAAAACAGAGATCGAGCAAGCTCAAATTGAGGTAGCTTAATTTTAATGGTTTCGGACATTGGATGACCGAATTGATCCACACGGACTGCATCAAATAAGAAATAATGCTCTACAAACTTTCCTTTCGATAAGTTTGTATTATTGACAGAAGATAGCCAATCTTGAGTTGAACTAATTTTAAAGCGTAAATTGTAGCCTTTGGGATATTCTTGAGTGGGATTGATGTGACTATTTTTTCTTAATAATTTTGCATTAGAAAAATTAGTGAAAGTCGTCTCAGATATTTTATTTTCATTTTCCAAAGCTAGATTTATTGCCCAACTGCCTGAGTTATGTTTTTTAAATAAAGAACCAATCTTTTTTATTTTCATGTTCTTAGCGATGTGACTTATCTTAGCCATGATTCATCCTTTTCATTTGATTTAGGAATTTGAGAGCTTCATCTGTTAATCGTTCTTCACTTAATCCTGAATATCGTAATAATTGCCAACTCGCTTGGTGTTGATTATTTTTTTGAAATTGAATAATTGTTCGAGTGATTCTTCGGATTTGATAAGAGCTGATATCTTCTGAAAAAGTACTCAAAAATTTATGAGTTAAGGGCAGCTGATATAGGTTTTTCTCTACGGTGGAGTGTTGCGGTAGTTGCTTGAGATACCAGTTTCTAGATTGCCTAGGTAAACTCAAATCGTCTAATGATTGATAGAATATTTTGAATAATCGCCTCACCATGTGCCAATCCCTCAGAGGCCAATCTACTTTCATGGGAATACTTGCGGGCAAAGCGTGAAAGCTTTTATTTTTTGTGAGTAACCAAGTTTTATCATTGCGATAAAGCCATGCATATAAGGCTGCATTTTTGACTCTAGATGGCTTTATTCCAAAATTTTTAATCAAAGAGATCCATTCATTACGTTTTTCTTTGAGCATCAATATGTCTTTGCACTTAGTTCTTTCACTAGGTGTATCAGTATTAGAGTGCTTAGCAGGTAATTGATGAATTTCACCCAGAATGGCTACCCATGTCCAGCCTTTAGGGAAAAACGTCTCTAAGACGATAATATGCTCAAGATAACTGAATGACTTACGATGCTTTCTAAAGATAGCTTTAAGCCAACTTGTTTCGGACTTCAGTTCATCTAGGTGATGTTGCTGTAACCATTTTAGATCCCATATTTTTATAACGGCTGAATAAATTTTTGAATGATCAGTGTGTTTAGAACCTTTGTTGAAACCTAACCGCTTTGCAACACGTTGATAAAATTGACTCCATTGATGAAAGGTAGGCGATGATGTTGGAGGAAGTTTTAAGAGTTCATCAACACGTCTACTCACGATTAGATCTAACTCATGAGCAGGGGTATAAGGTTGCTTGCGATCCAGGATAAAACTTGCAGGAATAAATTGATGTCGTCCATTCAAATGGGCTGGTGGTAAAAATTCTGACAATTTAACTTTATGTTTGCTACAGCAATTTGCGCCTTGAATGTACCAAAGTCTTGACCAAAAAAATTCTCCATATTGGTGATATTGTTCTTCTAAGCAATGGTGACAATAGCGATGCGTTGTTATCTGCTTAACTTTGGATGCCGCAACTCCTAATGCTAAATGGATAGAACCTTTTGATTGACTCCCCATCCAGTGAAGGCATTTTAACCGTGTATTTTCAGGAGAAAATAGAGCGTGGATTGGAAAAAGAGTATATTCATAAACAATCTTTTCAAGTGTGTAGTTCGGTGATAAATGCGTTAACAGGCATATGAGATGGCTAGGTAAATCAATCGTGGCAATAACCTTACGATTAGCAAATACTTCTTCAAGTAATTGCTTAGGGCTTGTAATAGCATGATGAATTCCAGCTCTAGCTATCGTGCTATAAATTAATTCATTGGGATATGGTGTAGGAAAATTCAACATGCCAATTTCACTATTACATTGATTGCACCCAAGTTTGAGTATCAAAAATTAAATCGCTCGATTGAAGAACGTCATAAAAATTTTGGGATTTTTGCTTTTGAGAAAACTTAAACCTTAAATCATCTGACGGTAAGCTCACCCATTCACTTTGTTTTATTTTTCTGAGATTCATTTTTTCAGGTTTGATTTCTTTATCCACCTCGACCTCAGTGAGCCAATTAGAAACGATAGGCATGAGTTCTTGCATATTGAGATGAGGGAAATCGACAAAGGCTTTTTTGATTACAGAAATTACTTTAGATTCTGGATATCCAGTGGCAATCAGTAGGTTATGCAATCTTTGAGCATGTACATTTCCATTATATTGTTCAACTTTTTCTTGTTCTTCTTCTATTTTTTTCTGAAGTAGAAGTAAGGTCTTGTCCACATATGGAATAGTTAAGTCGGAATAAAGTGCGATGCGATTAGGATCTCCAGACTTAAGCGCTTCTATCATTGGATGGACAAATTTGAGTTCATCCTCATAGACTTGTCTAAGCAAACTTGGCGTTATTCTTTCTAGTCCTGTCATGATCGCTCGACATTGAGCCAAAACAAAAAGTTTGACGACTATATCCAGTACGCCTTGAGACAGCTCATACCAACAGTCTCGAATTTCGTCACTCAGTTGTTCTTTATTGGTTAGCCATTGGTATTTCCATAAAGCATTGGTAAAAGCCATCCATTCTGTTCTCGTCGTGGTATTTGATAATGGGGGATTGTTCTTCATAGGTTCCCATATAACAGCTCCGAAACCAGCCCCACGACGCGCTGAACGCAGATCTCCATCAAATATAAATTTGGCTTTGGGGGTGCCGACCATAACCACTGGCAAACCTACAACATTGATTAAGGTGACAAAAAAGTTCAGCATTTTTTCAGCACCACCTGAATTTTTAACACTCAGGTGTTGGATTTCATCAATGACGAGTACACCAATAGCATAGGTATTGGTAATTTGACGCATATAGTTGAGTAGAGCTTCGATTCCTAATCTTTTTAAGGCAACTTTTCTTTCAAAATCTGTTCCTAATGCAACATCAATCGCCTTAAAGAAATGCAAACATAGATTTTTTAAAGAGCCATCATGAGGACAGTCTATTTTTAGATAAACGAGTTGAGTGAAGTTATATTTTTCATGATAAATCACTTGAGGATAGAGGTTCAGAATTCGCTGTAGGGTTGTACTTTTGCCACTTCCTGAACAACCGATCAGTGAATAGCTTAAAGCTGTAGATTTTGGTGCATCAAATCTAAAGGCGTTAATGTCTCCTGACATAATACGCTCATAACCGTTTTGCAAATGTTGGTGCAATTTACCATCAGCAATATTGCGTCCTACATAGCCTTGACGAATTAATATTGCAATTTTTTGTTCTAATGAAATATGTCGAGTAATGGGTTGAAAAAATTGATGAAGAAGTTGCGATGAAAGATGAATTCTTTCGTTCTTAGATCTCAGAATATCTTCAGGATTAAAGTCCACCTTTCCAATCAGATTAGCTTTGATATCCGCAATTTCTTGCATGATTGGTGGTAGAGCCTCAATAAATGGATTGTCTTTATATTCACCAAAACTAGGTGTGTAACGTGCTTGAATAAAGTTTAATGGCAAAGTCATTTAGTCATCCTCACCAAATAATTCGTCTGTTAAGTCTGGATAATGAACCGCTTCAGCATCTTGAGGCTTAATTGAGGCTTTCAGTTTAGGCATTGGAATAATATTTGTATCCAATATTTCTTGCTGTTTTACCTTAGCTTTGCGTTCAATATTTTTTTCTTTTGCTTTATTTTTAGTTATTTCAGCGATTCGTTGAGATGGTTTAATTGGATTCTTCGGAAGCTTAGTTTTAAGTTTTTCACTGATAAAAGCTTCAAGCTCTCTTCGTTTTTTTGAAGCCTCTAGTTCGTGTTGTACAAGGTGCTCTTTTTGGGCTTTTTGCCTTTCTTTGACTTCCCATAAAGTACAATCTTTAAATTCTCTCGATCGATCGGAGAGAGACCCTATCCAATATTCGAGACTATTATCTTTCGGAAAAATATAAATTTTATTCACTGAGTAAGGATCATATGCGGCTTCAAGGTTTTGAGGACGAGAACTTCCTGTTTTACGATGTAACCAACCGAGATCAAGTACTTCTTTCGCTAGGTAGTAAAGACCAAATGCTTTGATACCTAGGTCTGATATTGTGATTTTAGTACGTGGCAATAATGCGATTCTGAGTGCTTCTTCTGGAACACTTCTCAATTTTCCTGTTCGGTTTTGAATACCCCAATTCCATAAATGTAAGGGAATAGTTGGTAAGTCATTGGGCATATCTGCTTCACGATCATATGTTTTTAGCACATGAAATTGATTATGCGAGATGATGCAAGCAAGAATGATTTCAGTAAATTGGTGAATATTTAATGTGGCATCTTGACGGTAATCATTACCACCAGTCTTTTTTACAGTTGTGCCTTCAACAATACCTTTTCCCTTACCTTCTTTTTTGAAATAAGCCTGATATGTATTGAAAGCTTGTTCTACGATGCCTTTAGCATCACCACGTCTAGCTGGTGCATTTTCAAGTCTTACAGCGAAAGTTTTCTCTAAGGCTTCAATTTGATAGCCTAATAATTCTCCTCGATCCGCGAGTAAAGCATCAGGTAGACCAACAGCTGGCCAATCCTCTTGCTGAATTGAGATCCCATACTCAGCACAATACTGAACCTTATCGGTCATCGCTATATTCAATGCTTGTATTGCAGCTAAATATGAAGGTGATTCAAAACCTATATAAAAGCCTGTGACTAATCTACTGAAGACGTCAATCACAAAGTAAATGGTGGGTCTACCAACGATACTTTCTGGATTTGAATTGGAAACAAGATAAATATCAGCGATCGTGGCATCAATTTCATAACGTGCACCAGGGCCTGTGACTTGAGCGTTAGACGTTGATTGCAAAGGACGATAGTCCTTTCGGTAGTTGGATGTACCAATACGAGATTTTATGCTTTCAATTTTTTTGAATTCTTTTTCGTAGTAATACTTAAACTGCCATATTGTTGGAATATCTGATTCTGCTATATCAGGATAGAGATTTTTATATGTGGTTTGAAATTTTCGATATACAAATGGGAGTGAATGCTTGTTGTCTTTTAAAAAGAATAATTTAATGGTGCGATAGAAAAGTTTTTCAATGTTCTCATTAACATTAATGCCTTGTTCACTATTATAGATACGAGGTCGACCTAATTTTTTGTCTTTAGCTATTCTTTTTTGACCCTTAGCTCCACTATTTCTGTAATCAGGAAGCAATGCATTAGGAGTTTGACCTCTTTGCCAATATCTGCGAGCTAAGCGATAAATAGTTTGTTTGGTGACTTCATGTTGATTCATGATTTCACTAATTATTTTGCCTCTTTGTATTGGAATATAAAATAATTCATGAGAGATCAGAGGATAAATAAGAGCATAATTTTGGTCACGTTTTATTTCTTGTATTGATTCCTTCTCAGGTTGAATGAAAGCAAGTGACTCATGTGGGTCTATTGTTCTTTTAATATTGCCATCTTCCAAACCTTTTAAGATTTCTGTTCTACTAACTTCAATTGGAAAAGCATTTTCCAAATCAAGACTAATCCAAATCACAGAGTCAGGTAGGATAGTTAAAATCCTAAATAAAGAGCTTTCAAAAGTTAATACTTCATTGATTTTCAGCATGAAGTACCTCATTCCAAATATTTAGTTCGCCCAATTGAATATGGTCTGTATTTAAATCCTTAAAAGAAATATTAAGATCAAATATGAAATACCTTTGAGCAAGTAGGTCTCTAATTTCTCTTAACGATTGTCCTAACTCAAAATGATATTTTTGATCAATCGTTCTCGCTAATTCATTAATCTTTTTAGATTTATTTTTAATGAAAATATCCGCATAAAAGTTAAGTTTATCTAGCGTATCTTGTTCACTTATTTCCAGAGTATTTATTGAACTGTATAACCATTGGATGTTCTGACTAACAGTCTTAGGAACTTGGTGCTCGGTAAAAATATAAAAGGGTATGTTTTGCTGTTTCCAATATTGTCGTTCAATTTCTATTTTTTCTATTGTGCGTGGGTCATTGAGAGCATTTGAATATTTAACTTGGACTACAAATTTAGGTGTTATTGTATTATGTGTATCCACTAAAAAATCACTTGTCATGATTTGATAGTGTTTCCCAAATCTAGGGTGAGGGATTCCAATTGTCTTCGCAATTTCTAGAGTTTTTTCAATGTCTAAGGGATATTGTTCTCGGATATCGATAGTCGTTGGATGCCATTCTAGTAATAGAAAAGTAGAAAGTTCTAGATCCGAAAGAAGGTGATGAGTTCTTTGGCTTTTATGACCAAAAACTCGGTGAGATCGACCTTCTGAACTCACATCTCGAATTGTGAGCCAAGGTTTATAGCTATTTCCAAAACCCTGTCCTCGTCCTTCTTTAATCCATTTTTGAATTTTGAGTTCATGATTTTGTGTGTTCTTAAAGTTGGCCATAAAAAAATCCACACATCATGCTGTTTAGAGCATAGCTTGTGTGGATTTTTTGAGCAATTCAGTATTACACTTTATTACTCAGTATGAGACTTTATTACTCAGTATGAAACTTTATTACTCTCATACACTTTTTAAGTGTAGATCAAATTGAATTATTCAACCGTAACTGACTTGGCTAAGTTACGCGGCTGATCTACATCGGTACCGCGTAGTACAGCGACATGATAGGACAAAAGCTGCACAGGAATACTGTATACGATTGGTGATAATAGTGCTGAAACGCTCGGAACTTGAACAACGTGTTGGCGCTCTTTTTCCTTAATGCCACTATTTTCATCTGCAAATACAAACAGCTCACCACCACGTGCTTGAACCTCTTCCATATTTGATTTGAGCTTATCAAGCATGTCATCCTGAGGAGCAAGAATGACAACAGGCATATCATTATCAACTAAGGCCAATGGGCCGTGTTTTAACTCACCAGCTGCATAACCTTCAGCATGAATATATGAAATTTCTTTCAGTTTAAGCGCTCCTTCAAGCGCGATTGGGAACTGTGTTCCACGACCTAAAAATAGGCAATGTTGTTTTTCAACAAACAATTCAGATAGGCGTAAAATTTCTTTATCACATTGTAATGTGTCAAGAATCACTTTAGGTGTATGCCATAATCCAGTAATGATTTCTGTTACTTGTTCACTAGAAATCGTTTGTTTAACTTGACCGAACTTAAGCACGAGCAGCATCAGGGCAGCAAGTTGTGTGGTGAATGCTTTGGTCGACGCAACCCCAATTTCTGGACCCGCTAATGTCAATAAGCTGTAATCTGTTTCACGCACCATGGAAGATGTTGCAACGTTACAGATCGTCATAGTGGTGATATTAATATTTTTCGCTTTGGCACGTTTTTGTGTATCACGAAGAGCAGCCAATGTGTCGGCAGTTTCACCTGATTGAGAAATACACACATAGAGCGTATTGTTCACGATGACTGGAGTGCGATAGCGGAACTCACTTGCAATTTCAACTTGGCAAGGTACATCAATCAGTTGTTCAAACCAATATTTTGCGATCATGCCTGCATGGTAGCTGGTACCGCAAGCGATGATTTGAACTTGCTGAATATGAGAAAAATCTTCTACAGCATTTGCAAGAAAATCATCACGTAAGTGATCGGCATTTAAGGCTTGAGAGATGGTTTGCTTGATCGCTTCAGGTTGCTCATAAATTTCTTTCAGCATGTAATGCTTATATTCACCTTTTGAAGCATTACTCACTGTCGCATCAAGTTCTTTGACAGGGCGTTCAACGCGCTCACCTTGTACATAGACTTCGATCGTATCACGTGTTAAACGCGCAATATCACCTTCTTCAAGGTATATAAAACGATTGGTAATCGGTAATAGGGCCAATTGATCAGAACTGATAAAGTTCTCACCAATTCCCACACCGATCACGAGCGGTGAACCTTCACGAACAGTGATCAATTCATTTGGGTAATCTGTATGTACGATACCGAGTGCAAATGCACCTTTGAGTTGAGGCACAACTTGTTCAACGGCTTTAAGCAGGTTAGGAGCAGACTTCAGTGCATCATGAACTAAGTGTGCAACAACTTCAGTATCTGTTTGGGATGTAAACACATACCCTAATGCTTCAAGATCATCTTTAAGCTCTTGGTAATTTTCAATAATACCGTTATGAACCACAGCGACTTGACCAGAAATATGCGGATGTGCATTATTTTCTGTAGGTTTGCCATGAGTAGCCCAACGTGTATGTGCGATACCAAGCGCGCCAGTGATCGCTGCTTCTGAAACCGCTTCTTCAAGGTTGATAACTTTACCGACACGACGTTCACGTAAAACTTGACCTGCATTAATTAAAGCTAATCCCGCTGAGTCATAACCACGGTATTCAAGACGCTTTAAGCCTTCAATTAGAATATTCGTTATGCTTCGTTCTGCTACACCGCCGACGATACCACACATATTGTAATCCCCTTAATTCTTAATCTTTTGTGGACGTGGATAATTGTCTTTCACAAATTGTTTAGAGCGTTCTACGGCTAAACTATGATCATCCACATCACGAGTAATCGTCGATCCAGCACCAACTGTTGCACCATTACCAATTTTAACCGGCGCGACTAAAGAGCTGTTTGAACCTATAAAGGCTTGGTCACCAATGATCGTTTTAAACTTGTTGGCACCATCGTAATTACATGTGATCGTACCCGCGCCGATATTTGAACCCTCACCCACTTCAGCATCACCTAAGTACGTAAAATGATTGGCTTTAGAGCCTAAACCAATGGTGGTGTTTTTCACTTCAACAAAGTTGCCAATGTGTACTTCATTTGCCAATTTAGCACCAGGGCGCAAACGTGCGAATGGTCCAATTTGAGCCTGCTCACCCACAATGGCTGAATCAAATACGCTATACGGTTGAACTTTCGTGCCTGCAGCAATTTTGGAGTTTTTAATTACACATCCTGCACCGATTTCGACATTGTCACCAAGTTCACATTCGCCCTCGATAATGACATTGATATCGATACGTACATCTTGACCAACCTTGAGTGAACCTCGGAGATCGAAACGACTCGGGTCGATCAAATGTACACCTTGCTGCATCAGTAATTTCGCTTGGTAGGTTTGGTATTCTCTTTCCAATGCTGCCAATTGCACACGATCATTTACACCTTCAACTTCGAAAGCTAAAGCAGGTTCAACTGAAGCAATTTCGAGTCCATCGTCAATAGCCATTGCTACGATATCTGTTAAATAATATTCGCCTTGCGCATTATTATTATTCAGACGTGGCAACCACTCGTGCAATTTGGAATTGTTTACTGCATAAATGCCAGTATTAATTTCTTGAATTAAACGTTGCGCTTCTGAAGCATCTTTATGTTCAACAATGGCTTGGATTTTACCATTTTCTCTCACGATACGACCGTAACCTGAAGCATCGTCTAGTGTAAGTGTGACTAAGCCAATACCTTTAGATTGTGTTGCTTCAAGTAATTTTTGTAATGTATCGGCTGTAATACAAGGGACATCGCCGGATAAAATTAAGGAAATACCATCTTTGGGTAATACAGGTAAGGTCATTTGAACAGCGTGACCTGTACCAAGTTGTTCAGCTTGTTCAACCCAGTCAATATTTTCTGTCGAAAATGCTTGTTTAACTAGAGCGCCGCCGTGACCGAAAATAGTAATAATATTTTCAGCTTGTATTTTTTTTGCGGTTTCAATGACATGCCCTAAGAGTGGACGTCCTGCTAAAGGCTGTAATACTTTTGGTAGTTTTGAACGCATTCGCGTCCCTTTACCTGCAGCAAGAATAACAACTGTGGTTGACATACAACATCCTTTCTTTGGAGCTTGGCTTAAGCCATATCAATATAGAGATAAATTATAATACAAAGTGCTGCCCACAAACCTGCGATCAGGTCATCAAGCATAATGCCGAAACCACCGTCGACTTGACGATCAATGACGCGAATCGGCCAAGGTTTCCAAACATCAAAGAGACGGAAAAGTGCAAAACCAATAAAAAGCCATACCCAATTCATCAGACCTAGGTAGATTAAAGGGAGAAACGTGATCGATTGACCCGCAAATTCATCCCACACAATTCGTCCGTCATCATGGACGCGCATTATATCAGCGGCTCTTCCACAAATATATATCCCAATCAATGACATAACGATTATGGCAATCGTGCTATACAAAAAACCTATTGCCATGAAAGCAGGGATAAACAACAAGGCAAAAGCTGAACCAAAAGTACCAGGTGCTTTTGGCGCTAAACCAGAACCGAATCCAACGCCACAAAAAACAATGAAACGTTCAGACCAAGTCATCGCTTTAAAATTAATTGGTTGTTTTGGCAAAGTGCTGATATCCCTGTAATTCTAGTTCTTGTGGTTGTTGATGATGATAAAAATCTAATTGCTGAGTCTCTTTTACGACACCAATCACCGTGATCGGTGTATCGCAGTGTCGAGCTTTTAATTCATCCAAGGCAGGTGAAGGAATGGTAAAACACAATTCATAATCATCACCACCTGCTAAAGCCAATTGCCATTTTTGTTGATTGGGCAATGCTTGTAAGGCAGGACTAAGTGGAAGTTGATCTAAGTGTAGGTCGGCACCAACATGAGATGCTTTGAGAATATGTCCTAAATCTTGTGCTAAACCATCGGATACGTCAATCATACTATGCGCCAATCCTTTAAGCGCTTGACCGAGTTCACAACGTGGAGTGGGATAATCGAGACGTTTTTTTAAAGCATGATCGGGATATTTTAATCCGAATGCAGCATCACCGACAGTGCCTGATACACAGATTAAATCACCTGCTTGAGCACCAGAACGTGGCACGGCTTTCCCAATATCCACCCAGCCTAGAGCGGTAACTGATAATGTGAGATGTGGGCTTTGCGTTGTGTCGCCGCCAATTAAACTTACTCCAAATTGATCGCAACAATCATACAAACCCTGACTAAACCCTTTTAGCCAGTGATGATCAATTTGGGGTAGGCTCAATGCCAAGAGAATGCTTTGAGGTTTTGCACCCATGGCTGCAATGTCTGAAAGATTCACAGCTACAGATTTCCATCCAATCGCATGGGGATCTGTATCGATGGGGAAATGTCGACCAGCAACGAGGGTATCGGCACAAATGACCAATTGTTGCTGTAGAGGCGGGGTGAGCAGGGCTGAGTCATCACCGACACCTAGATCGACTGAAGAATAACTCGGTCGATTGAAATAGGTGTCAATAATAGAAAACTCAGCCATTTCAACAACAACTTATTTTGCTTGTTGTTTTTCTGCTTCACGTAGGCTTTGTGCCAAACGGTCTAATACACCATTGATGTATTTGTGACTATCTGCACCGCCGAAGTGTTTAGCCAATTCAATTGCTTCATCGAGAACGACGCGATATGGAATTTCAAGATGCTCTTTCAATTCATACGCGCCAAGACGCAAAGTAGCTAATTCAACGCCGTCCAGTGCCGAGATCTCACGATCTAGTACTGGAATTAATAACGCATCCAATGCTTCATGATTTGCAATCACTTGTGTGAGCAACTCGTGATAATAGCTGAGATCCACTTTGTGCATGGCATTTTCAGCACGTGTACGTGCTTCAATTTCATGCACAGGGTTGTGGCTCATTTGCCATTCATAAATCCCTTGTACAGCAAAACGACGTGCTTTGCGTTTAGCTGCATAAGTAGCTTGGAGTGTCTGCGACATGCTTTAGATCGCCTTTAGCAAGTTAACCATTTCAATTGCAGTCAAGGCAGCTTCGCCACCTTTATTACCTGCTTTTGTACCTGAACGCTCGATGGCTTGTTCAATGCTGTCTGTGGTCAATACGCCATTGATCACAGGTAAACCAGCTTCTAAACCAACAACACCAAGGCCTTTTGCACATTCACCAGCAACAAAGTCAAAGTGAGGAGTGCTACCGCGAATAACTGCACCAAGTGCAATTACCGCATCAAACTTACCAGAATTTGCGAGTTTTTTCGCCACAACCGGAAGTTCCCAAGCGCCTGGCGCGTGAACGACAGTGATATTATCGTCTTTAACACCATGTCGATGCAATGTATCAATTGCACCTTCTAATAAATGTTCAACAACAAAGCTGTTAAAACGACCAACTAGAATCGCGTAACGATCTTCGCTCGCGAGATGTAATAAACCTTCAATACGGCGAATCGCCATAGCAACCTCGATATTTAATAAGAGTTATGAATGAGAGCTCTGATCAGCTGTGATGTATTCGACCACTTCTAAATTAAAGCCAGACAATGCATTGAAGCGTAAAGGTGAGCTCAGGAGCTTCATTTTCTGTACGCCTAAATCACGTAAAATTTGTGCACCCACACCAATGGTTTGGTATTGCTGCGATAAGGCAGCATTTGACTTGGCTGGTTTTGGCGCAGTTAATGCCTCTAATGCTGGACCTAAATCAGACGGCTGACGTTGTCCAATCCATACCAAGACACCACGATCGCTTTGTGCAATTTCTTTTAAAGCACGATCTAAATTCCAAGCTGCTTCACCATCTTGCTTATTAAGCTTTAATAAGTCTCGCGCCGGATTGAAGCCATGAACGCGAACAGTCGTCACACCCTCTTCAGGTTGACCTTTAACCAATGCCAAATGAATATCAGGATTCCCGACTTCACGATAACGGTAAAGATCAAAAGTACCATACTCGGTATCGAGTTTTTGTTGATCCAAACGCTCTACCGTTTGTTCATTGGTCATACGGTAGTGAATAAGATCAGCAATTGTACCAATTTTTAGACCGTGTTTTTTAGCAAAAATTTCAAGGTCAGCACGACGGGCCATAGTCCCGTCTTCATTGATAATTTCACAAATCACAGAAGCTGGTTCAAGACCTGCAAGACGAGCTAAATCACAACCTGCTTCGGTATGACCTGCACGATGGAGCACACCACCTGGTTGTGCCATGAGTGGAAAAATATGGCCTGGCTGAACGATATCTGCTGGTTTTGCATGTGCCGCAACTGCTGTTTGAATCGTGTGTGCACGTTCTGCTGGAGAAATACCTGTAGAAATGCCATTTGCAGCTTCAATAGAAAGTGTGAAGTTTGTCCCGTGTTGAGCGCCATTCGCATCAACCATTAACGGTAAATTTAATTGTTTGCAGCGTTCACGGCTTAAGGTTAAACAAACTAAGCCACGAGCATGTGTGATCATGAAATTAATGTCTTCAGGTCGTACGTGCGTTGCAGCAATAACGAGGTCGCCTTCATTTTCACGATCTTCATCATCCATCAGGATGACCATTTTTCCTGCACGGATATCTGCTACAAGTTCTTCTACAGTATTGAGCGACATCAACCTTCACCTTTTTGTTATGTCATTCTGACATTTGAATAAATTTGTTGCGCCATAGTCTAACGCTTTTTTAGTCAGTTTGCCTATGCTTATGACTGTACCATTCAATACAGTCCAACATACACCTTCATAGCACATTGAAAAGAGAGATAAAATTACCAAAAGAGCAATTTTGTATACAAACTAGACGCTTAGTCTAACTTTTCACGCCTGTAAGCTTTAAAAAAGAAAAACCAGATTTAACTTAGCATCAAATCTGGTTTGCTTATTAAAATTTAATCTAATTAAGAGGTGATTGTACGATCCATCGAGGAGCTTTGGGCTTTGCCTTTCAAAATTTCAGTACGGATATTTTGTGCGAGTTCGGCACAGGCTTCGTTCATACCATTAATCATAAAAGCGTGACGAGTTAACACACTGGTCGGATTCGGCATCGGAACCAATTGATAGCATTCACCAATATGCTTTAACTGATCGTGGGTCAAATATAGCGCCATTTCTTTCGCAATCAGGTGATGTGTGAGTCTTTCCGCTGCTTGTACTGAATCGAGTTGCATTGCCTCCACTGGTGCGGTTACAGCACAACGTGTTTGCAATACGAACCGTTTATCCTCACGGTAACGTTTATAGAGTACTTCTGACAATAATTGAAAAACCGAACCAATCATTAAGATGCAAGCAATCGAATTATTCTTGAGTGAAGAAATACTAATGACAGCACCTTGTTGATCAAAACTACGATTCACAACGATATCATCAACATTCAAATGATAATGCGCTGTACACAGTTCGATACTCTTATTTAAGAAAATTTGACATAAATTAAAATAAGGTAAAGAGACAGATTTGTTGACCGTATTAATTAATTGTTTCGGATCATAAAATTGGATATTCAGTGATAAAGCATCCTGATTTAACTGCAGAGTCGGTACTTTTGGCGTAATTGCAGCTTGTTCTTTATTTTGCTCTGGCGTATGAGGTTGTTTAGGCTGACTCTTTTCCAGTTCTAATGCTTCAGTGAGCAGCTTGATCTCATGACGTAAACGGGACTCATTATTTAATCTCGCAAGATATTCGCTACGCGTAGGGCGAGCAATGGCACGATAAGCCAACCATAATAAGCCATGAATAAAGAGTGACGAGAGGATCGCCAGCCATTGTGTTCTTAATATTTCGCCGATACTTGGTTTAACCAATGTGATTTCCACACTGCCAATTTTCTTTTCATTTTGTAGTGCATCTCGAACGAAGATTTCACCCTGACGCGTCTTAGACAAGCCTGCAGTTGCGAGAACTTGGTCTCCTGTGCCAAGAATACGTATATATGCAACACTTGGATTCGTTGCATAGCGATTGGCTAATAATGCAAGAGATACAGTATTGGCAGGTTCAAGTTCAGTTAAGCTATCTGCGACCAGTTGAGTCGTCATTAGCAAACCTTGGCTTGCACGGTTTTCATTTAATTGATGTGTCGTTGCAATAACCAATAAAAAGGTATGCAAGGCAAAACTTACAATCAGCAGGCTAGCAAATAGCCCTTGTCTAGGCGCATTCAACGTAAACTTCCAAAGAAAATTAATTCAATTTCGATTATGATTCTTACAATATTCGTAGCTCAGACCCGAGTCAATTCATGCGAGAAATCATTCTTATTTCATTTTTAGGACCTGACCAACCGAATCAGTTTACTCGATTGATGCAGGTGTTGTCCGTACATTCTTTGCAAATTTTAGATGTAGGACAAGCAGTTATCCATAACCAATTGACTCTCGGCATCGTGGTTGCCTCCGAAGACCAGACAGCAACAGCTTTGGCCATGAAGGATATTCTGATTTTAGCACATGATATTGGTCTTACTGTGCGCTTTAAACCAATCAATTCAGAAGATTATGAGCAATGGGTGAAAGAAGGTGGGCGTACACGATATATTGTGACAGCATTGGCACCTGAACTTACTGCAGCACATTTGCAAGCAGTGACTAATATTGTTTCGAGTCAAGGCTTTAATATTGAAACAGTCACCCGTTTGTCTGGACGACCAACGTTAAATCATTTTGAAAATGAACCAAAACGTGCTTGTGTGCAATTTGGTTTGAGCGGTCAAATGTTAGATGCTGCAGCAATGCGAGCGGCATGTTTAAGTTTATCAAATGAATTAAGTGTCGATGTTGCAGTACAAGAAGACACGCCGTACCGTCGTAATCGTCGTTTAGTTTGTTTTGATATGGACTCAACCCTTATCGAACAAGAAGTAATTGATGAGCTGGCAATTGAAGCAGGTGTCGGTGAACAAGTCGCAGAAATTACTGAGCGTGCTATGCAAGGTGAGCTGGACTTTCAGAGCAGTTTCCGTGCGCGTGTGGCACTACTGAAAGGCATGGATGCTTCTGTATTGCCTAAAATTGCAGAACGTTTAACGATTACTGAAGGTGCAGAACGTCTTATTTCAACCCTGAAATCTTTGGGTTATCGTACGGCTATTTTATCTGGTGGCTTCCAATACTTCGCTGAATATTTACAAGCAAAACTAGGGATTGATGAAGTTCATGCCAATATTTTGGATGTTCAAGATGGGCAGGTCACTGGCGAAGTTAAAGGGCATATTGTGGATGGCGCTCGTAAAGCATTTTTATTAGGCCAAATTGCGGATGAAATGGGCATTTCACTTGAGCAAACGATTGCAGTAGGTGATGGTGCGAATGATTTGCCAATGCTCTCTATAGCGGGCTTGGGCGTTGCATTCCGGGCCAAACCACTGGTACGCCAAAATGCAAATCAAGCCATCTCTAGTGTTGGTTTGGATGGTGTTCTGTACCTATTAGGTGTACATGATAAAGATTTAAGCCGAGCTTAAAATCAAAAAAGCGCATTAAAAAGGCGACCAAATGGTCGCTTTTTTTAATCTAAGTGAATCATTCTTAGACAAATTTTAATCAGCTAAGTTCAGACGAAAAAACAGATGGTCATCATCGAAAAAAAGATGTTTTGACAAAAAATTACGAGGTATTTTTTTGTAATGACACGCCAAGTTTGACTGATTCTGACTCTATGAAAAATGTCTAATCTTAAAAAATGTAATGACAAAAGAATGTTGCGACAATATGTGTCGCTTACAAAAGCATCAGGTCTTTTTTTCTGAAAAAAACTCACCATAATGCTTTCATAGACGCCAACAAGACCATTGAAGAAAGTGAAGCGTTATTTAATTTGTTGTGAAACACCATTAGGCAGTATTTGAAACATCTAAATTTTGACGGAGATTTTTATGGTCACTTTAACTTTTGCAACGATACTCGGATTTGCTCTGATCGCTGTAGCATTGGCGGCCGTATTCTTTTCACCTTATCGTCATTGGCTAGGGTTTATGTTGGCGGGTATGGTCTTCTGGGGTTTACTTGAAGGTATTCGTTATAGTGTTCAACACGTCTTTGACATGTCCTTGGCATATAGTTATTTAACAGCGATTAGCTTAGCCATGGTGGCTTTAACGGCTTTCTTACTTCGCGAAGATAGTCGTGCGCAAAAGGCTTTAGAAAATCGTCGTTATATTGAACATACTCCTGTATATGAGGACGATTAAATCCTGCGCATGACAGATGAGATGTAGACCAAAACTGCGTAGTAACAATTTTATATTTAAAGGTGTATCAAAATGATATACCTTTTTTTTGCCTATACGTTTTGTTAAACAAAGCTGCATTTCCTTACTTATAAGATATGCTAGGATGAATCAATTATTTTTGATATTAAAAAAACGGACTTAAATTGTCATGAAACTATCTTCAATACCTGTTGTGAAATTACCTATCGTTGATGCAAGCACAGATCCACTAGACCTTTTGGTGTTAGGTTTGGCGTTGCGTATGAAACAATTGTCACGTACGAGTCCAAAATTTATTGAGTTAATTCATGATCGTCAGTTCCGTATTCAAATTGGTACAGATCTAGGTGTTGCACGTCAGATTTTAGTCAACAATGGTCAGATTGATTCTGTTTCAGGTGATGCAGAGAAAGCAGATTTCGTACTTCAGTTTGCTGATAGCGAGCAAGGTGTTAAAACCCTGATGAAAGGTGATCCAACTGCATTCATGACGGGTATGCAAAATGGCAGTATTAAAATGGAAGGTGATTTCAGCTTATTGGTATGGTTTAACCAAGTCGCTAAATTAATTCCACCAAAAATTCCTAAACCTGTAAAAGAAAAAATACAATTTGCTCGTCAATTTATTAAAGAAAAGACAGGTAAGTAATACATCACCTACATACGGACTTTTCTCGTTTTGATTCTAGAGATGAGTATTGAAATGCAAGAGAAAAAGCCCTCATAAGCGGGCTTTTTTTGTCATTCAACTTCAAGATTAAAGGTTACCGGACCATCATTGATGAGATGCACTTTCATATCCGCTGCAAAGATTCCTGTTTGTACATGTTCAAACTGAGATTTTGCGTATTCAACTAACTGTTCATACAGTTCTTTTGCTTCGAGAGGCGGCATTGCAGGGCCGAAGTCAGGACGCAAACCTTTTTGGGTTTGTGCCATCAGGGTAAATTGCGAGACTAATAATAATCCGCCTCCTGCTTGGCTAAGATTCCAACCCATTTTTCCTTGGTCATCATCAAAAAAACGGTATTTTAAAATCTTATCGATGAGCTTCTTACCTTTTTCAAAGTTATCTTCTTTGCCAATACCAATAAAAACTAAAATTCCTTTTCCGATTTGACCAGTAATCTCACCATCCACAACGACTTTCGCTTCAAGGACGCGTTGGAGTAAAGCACGCATAATTCAACCAAGTTTGATGTTTTTTAATTCAAATGAATTGTATCAAATTAAAAAAAAGAAAAGGGATAAAGTCGCCATCTATCGTCATAAGTTATTGATAAAAAAATAATTAATCAGAGTATATACTTTTAATCTAATAAAGCGATTGAAATAATAAAAATTAACCTTTTTACCAATTTTGTTAAAGGAGGTAATTTACGCGTGCAGGAAAGGTAAATTTGAGAGAGAAAACGATGTTTAAGCGTTCAATGTTGGTTGCAATGCTTGCAACTGCGACAGCAGCATCAGCTGCACCATTAACAAAAGATAACGGCGCACCAGTGGGTGATAACCAAAACTCAATCACTGCAGGTCCAAATGGTTCTGTATTATTACAAGATGTACAGTTGATTCAAAAACTTCAACGTTTCGGTCGTGAGCGTATCCCTGAGCGTGTTGTACACGCACGTGGTACGGGAGCTTATGGTGAATTCGTTGCAACTAAAGATTTATCAGATATTACTATTGCTTCACTTTTCAAAGCAGGTACGAAAACTCCAGTATTCTTACGCTTCTCTACAGTAATTCATGGTAAGCATTCTCCAGAAACTTTACGTGACCCACATGGCTTCGCAATTAAGTTTTATACTCAAGAAGGTAACTGGGATTTAGTTGGTAACCAAACGCCTGTATTCTTCATTCGTGATGCGATCAAGTTCCCAGACTTCATCCACGCAATGAAACCAAGCCCAATTGACAACGTTCAAGACGCTAATCGCGTATTTGACTTCTTGTCTAGCCAGCCATGGGCAACAAATATGTTGACTTATGTATATGGTAACCAAGGTGTTCCTACGAGCTACCGTGAACAAGACGGTTTCGGTGTACATGCATTTAAATTGTACAACGACAAGGGCGAATATAAATACGTTAAATTTAACTTCCGTTCTAAGCAAGGTGTTAAAGGTCTAAACGTTAAAGAAGCTGCTGAATTACAAGGTAAAGACTTCAACCACTTAACGAATGATCTTTATAAGAACATCAATGCGGGCAATTTCCCGAAATGGGATCTTTATATCCAAGTGTTGGATCCTAAAGATTTGAATAGCTTCGATTTCGATCCACTTGATCCAACTAAAATCTGGCCTACTGATTTAGTACCAGAAACAAAAGTGGGTACTTTGACATTAAATCGTATGCCGAAGAATTTCTTCCAAGAAACGGAACAAGTTGCTTTAGCACCAGGTAATTTAGTACCAGGTATCGAGCCATCAGAAGACCGCTTACTTCAAGGTCGTATCTTCTCTTACTCTGATACACAAATGTACCGTTTGGGTGCAAATCACCAGCAAATTCCAGTAAACCGTCCATTGGTAAATGTGAACAACAATAACCAAGATGGTTATATGAATGTTGGTGCAACTTCATCTAACGTGAACTATGAACCAAGCCGTATGGAGCCAAAACCGTCGACTCCTAAAGCACGTGCTGTTGAAACTCCACTTTCTGGCACTGTTCAACAACGTGCTGTGAAAGAGCAAAACTTTAAGCAACCGGGTGATTTATACCGTTCATACTCTGCTAAAGAGAAATCTGACCTCATTATGAACTTAGCAGCTGATCTTGGTAACGTAAAAGATTCAGAAACTAAACACATCATGTTGTCTTATTTCTATAAAGCAGATGCGGATTACGGCACACGTATGACTAAAGCTGTAAACGGTAACTTAGCGACTGTTAAAGCGAAAGCGGCAGCTTTAAAAGACTAATCAAGATTAGTCCTTAAATTGGTGATTAGGGTATAAGGTGTCACCTCAAAAAAGTCCTGTAAAACTCAATTCCTTTCCTGCAACCCTAGGGGAGTTTTACAGGCATTCGTTATCGAATTTAAACTCAGGTGAGGGAAGAATGAAAAATATTGTATATAGTTTATTAATCGCTTTACTGAGTTTAAGTTCAGTAATGCTTCACGCTCAAACGACGTCTGTCAGTAGCTCACAACAATCAGATCAGAAAGAAGTGATTGACTTATTTTTTGCAGCAGCGAAAACAGGAAACAAAGAAGTTATTCATGAATTTTTGAAACATGGTTTTCCAGTCAATATTAAAAACCATGCTGGTTTTACACCATTAATGATGGCGACCTACTATGGTCATCAAGATATTGTAACGACTCTATTGGAAAACGGCGCAGACCGCTGTGCTCGTGATAATAAGGGTAATACAGCTTTGATGGGTGCTATCTTTAAGCTTGAATGGTCGATTGCCAAACAATTGAGTCAGGTCGATTGTGATGCTCAAGCGAAACAGACAGGACACAAGACCACAGAAGAATTCGCAAAAGTTATTGGGCAAGATAAAGCATTGAAAGCTTTGACTGAGTCATATAGTCAAGACAATGCAAAAAAATAATCAGTTTAAGTTTTAGTAATTAGTCGAATAATCTTCGACAATTACTAAAACGAGCTATGAATCGCAACAAAATGTGCTTTAATGCAATAAGTTGCTAAAAACTGAAAAATAATATGTCTGCCATTATTCAATCCTTACTTGATACTGACTTGTATAAATTCACGATGTTACAAGTGGTATTACATCAATTTCCTCAAACGGATAGTGTCTATCAATTTCGTTGTCGTAACCTTGAAGATACAGCCTATCCACTCGTGGATATATTAGAGGAACTGAACGAACAGTTAGATTTACTGTGTCAGCTCAAATTTAAAGAAGACGAATTACAATATTTAAGAAGTTTGCGCTTTATTAAAAGTGATTTTGTAGACTATTTAGAATTATTTCAACTTAAGCGCCGCTTTATTAAAGCCAGTATCGATGATCAAGGCCGTTTAGATATCCGTATCGAAGGACCTATGGTTCAAGCAATGATGTTTGAAATTTTCGTACTTGCAATTGTCAATGAACTCTATTTTCGTCGTATTCGCGATGAGCAGGTATTGGCAGAAGGAGAGCGCCGTCTTAAAGCTAAAATTGAATTGTTGAAACACTATGAAAGTAGTCAACAACCGAATGATCCACCATTTCTTGTTTCCGATTTTGGAACACGCCGTCGCTATAGTTTTGACTGGCAAAAACATGTGGTAGAAGAGTTTAATAAGGCTGCACCACATATTTTTCGTGGCACAAGTAATGTTTTATTGGCAAAGCAGTTGGGTATTACACCAATTGGTACGATGGCACATGAATTTTTACAAGCTTTCCAAGCACTGGATGTTCGCTTACGTGATTTCCAAAAAGCTGCACTTGAAACTTGGGTGCAGGAATATCGCGGAGATTTAGGCATTGCACTGACAGATGTTGTTGGTATGGATGCATTCCTAAGAGACTTTGATTTGTATTTTGCCAAATTGTTTGATGGTCTACGACATGACAGTGGTGATCCATATACGTGGGGCGATAAAGCCTACGCACATTATAAAAAATTAAAAATTGACAGCAAAACTAAAATGCTCACTTTCAGTGATGGTCTAAACTTAGAGAAGGCATGGGATTTGCATCAATATTTTAAAGATCGTTTCCAAGTCAGTTTCGGGATTGGTACTAACCTCACCAATGATATGGGACAAACTGCTTTGAATATTGTTTTAAAGTTAGTCGAGTGCAATGGTCAATCAGTAGCTAAACTCTCTGATAGTCCAGGAAAAACCATGACTGATAATGATACCTTCCTCGCATATTTGCGTCAGGTATTTGATGTTGAGTCTCCTCAAGCATAATTTCCCTTTTCTGATTTTTTGCTAATACCATGCAAAAAATCAGAATAATTTTGAAAAAGTCTTGTGCTAAGATTTGAACAAGGCCAATAGAACTATTCAATAAATATGACCACTAACGCTTTTGATTTCGGGCTGCTCATTGAAGCAGAACAACTTGTTCCTCATTTAGGAAGTGAAAAGTTACGTATTGTTGATTTGACCCGAAGTTCGGTCTATGAGCAATTACATATTCCGCATGCTATACATCTGAAGCCAAAATTTTTAGTGCGCCAAGAGGAACAAGCTACGGGTTTATTGCCTGATGATGAAGGGCTTCAGCAGCTAGTACAGATATTAAACATATCACCTGAGCATCATGTCGTGGTCTATGATGATGAAGGTGGGGCATGGGCTGGTCGACTGATCTGGAATCTACACTGTATGGGTTTTTATAACACCAGTTTATTAAATGGTGGTATTCATGCATGGTTAGGCGCCAACTATCCTACTTCTTCAGAAGTTGAAGAGGTTCAGCCAGTCACATGTCTTTTTCAAGTTAAGACATCCAATGTTGATCAACACCGTATTGATTATTCAACTTTAATAAAAAAAATTGAAAATAAAACTTGCCAAGTATGGGACTGCCGAACGGCTGAGGAGTATACCGGGCAACGTCTCGCGGCACGTCGTGGTGGACATATTCCAACGGCTAGACATTTTGAGTGGAGTACTGCACTTAATCGTCAAAATCATTTAAAATTGCACCCCTTAGAACGCACGCAACAACGTTTAGAACAATTGGGCTTTCAATTTGATCAGCCAGTCGTCGTATATTGTCAGTCTCATCACCGTTCAGGTTTAGCTTACATTATTGGTCGATTACTGGGTTGGGATATCCAAGCTTATGATGGTGCGTGGAGCGAGTGGGGCAACCGCCTCGACAGTCCAATCATTACTGGAGAGTCACCTGAGTGAGTCTGACAAATTTAAAAAAGAAACTATTTATTCAAGCGCAGCAAATCGTCCCGCAACAAAAACTCAGCCGTTTGGTAGGTAAAGTCGCAGCCAGTGAAAACCCAGTATTAAAGAATGTTGTCATTCAAGCATTTAAAGCAAAATATGGCATTGATATGTCAATTGCTGAGCAACAAAATGCCTTGAAATTTAAATCCTTTAATGAGTTTTTCACTCGCTCTTTGAAAACAGGCGTTCGTTCAATTGATCCTAATCCTAAAAGTGTCGTGTCACCTGCAGACGGTGCAATTTCACAATTGGGTAAAATCAATGAGGGCGATATTTTTCAGGCAAAAGGTCAAAGCTTTTCAGTTGAAAAGTTAATTGGTGATCCTCAATTGGCAGCACCATTCAAAAATGGTGAATTTGCAACAGTGTACTTATCACCGCGTGATTATCATCGTGTGCATATGCCTTATTCTGGTACATTGACTGAAACTTTATATATTCCAGGTGAATTATTTTCAGTCAACCAAACTACAGCTGAAAATATTCCGGGTTTGTTTGCACGTAATGAACGAATGGTATGTTTATTCGATACTGATGTTGGTCGTATGGCTGTTGTTTTAGTTGGCGCAATGATTGTTGCTGGAATTGAAACTGTTGCGACAGGTAAAGTAAAACCAACGGGTCGCTTAGAGCTGAACCATCATGCGATGAAACTTGAAAAAGGTGATGAGCTCGGACGTTTTTATTTGGGTTCAACGGCTGTAGTTTTGTTTGAGAAAGATAAAATGCAATGGGACCAAGCATTTAAGGCGAACTCAACTGTAGTAATGGGTGAAGCGTTAGGTCATCTTATTTGAGTGTATCTTCTGACTAAAAAAAGCGCCTTAGGCGCTTTTTTTTATTCGTGCATTTTATACAAGCGTTCTTTGGGAAACACGGCAATAAATGTAGAGCCTTCGTTTTCTTTCGACTCGATTTCAATATGTGCGCCATGTTGCATAAGTACGTGCTTAACGATGGCAAGGCCTAAACCAGTACCACCTGTTTGACGACTGCGTGCACTATCCACACGATAAAAACGCTCAGTTAAACGCGGTAAGTGTTTTGGATCAATTCCAATACCAGTATCCTGAACAGAAAAATAGCCACGTTCCCCATCATCATGCCAGCCGATGGTGATGGTGCCACCTTTCGGGGTGTACTTTATGGCATTGGTAATTAAGTTACTAAACGCACTCGCCAATTCCATATCTGAACCAATTAAGTCACAGTGGCTGTCTATATCAAGGTTAAGTGTATGACCATAATCAATATTGTAAGCTTGCGCATCATCGAAAAGATGGTTCATTAAACTTGGCATTTCGATAATTTGATTTTTCGCAATTTGTTTTTCATTTTCTAAACGAGACAAAAGCAAAAGATCATTGACCAATGCATTCATGCGTTTAGTTTGCGATTGCATTTGCTCAAAGGCACGTTTCCAGCGCGGATTGATATCTTCTTGATCTGTGAATGTTTCGATATACCCACTTAACACTGTGAGTGGTGTTCTTAATTCATGTGAAATATTATCAACAAAATCTGAACGCATTTGCTCGAGATTTTTCATACGGGTAATGTCGTGCGCAACTAAGAGGCGACTTTCATTGCCAAAGCGAGTCAGTTTGATTTGCGCATACTTATTATCATGATTCACCAATTTAATTTTTACACCATCTGGTGCTTGATGGGTATTATGAAAATATTCAATAAAATCAGGTTGGCGAATAATCGTGAGCAGGTTGCGGCCACGATCAACAGCTTGAATGCCAAATAACTTTTCCGCAGCAGGATTCCACCATTCGATTTGATGGGAATCATCCGTAAGAATAATCGCCTCTGATAAAGCCACAAGAGAAGATTGGGTCCGATCGATCAGTCCAACCATTTCAGACTGTACAATACGTTCTTGGCGTTGAGACCGATATACATTGAACAGTAATGCCCCCCAGATTCCATTTAAATTTGGTGGTACATCGTAAGGACGATTCGAAATCCAATCATTGACTAAATATAATGAGCGTAATTGGATACCAAAAAATATGAGACAGGCAATGCCTAAGCATATCCAAAGATAGCCAATCCCTAACCCGATACAGCCCGCAATAATCAGTAGAAATACCAGTAAACGTAAGTCTTGCTTGGCAAAAGTCCATAAACTGCTATATAGAAACTTTTGATGTTCACGTGCCAATTCTGGGACGGGGTAGGGTTCGTACATAAAATCTAAATTAACCTAAAGCAACATCAGCTCGTGTTGAAAAACGATAGCCAGTACCACGCACAGTTTGAACATAACGGTCTGCACCATAAGGTTCGAGCACTTTACGTAAGCGACGGATATGGACGTCGATGGTTCTGTCTTCAATATACACATTTCCACCCCATACCTGATCAAGTAATTGAGCACGGGTATAGGCACGTTCTGGATGAGTCATAAAGAATGCCAATAGACGATATTCTGTTGGCCCCATATCAAGAATATTTTGATTATAGCTGACACGTTGGCTTACTGGGTCAAGAATTAAGCCATTTGCATCAATGGTTTTTTCGCCATTTAACGCATTTGCACGTCTTAACACCGCTTTAATACGGGATACCAACTCACGTGTTGAAAATGGTTTCGTCATATAGTCATCTGCACCAGCATCAAGACCTTGAACTTTATGGTCTTCTTCGCCACGCGCAGTCAACATAATGACTGGAATTTCTGAAAGTGTTTCATCACGCTTAAGGCGACGACACAAATCTACGCCACTCACGCCACCCGGTAACATCCAGTCGAGTAGGATAAGCGCTGGACGTTGATCAACAATCATTTGATGTGCTTGTTTCGCATCTTCTGCTTCCAAGCATTGAAAGCCTGCCATATCTAAAGAAGTATGGATCATTTCCCGAATTGGGAGCTCGTCGTCGACAATTAAAATGTAGTCATCTTTCACAACGCAATATCCTATGATGAACGGTGAACCGTTTTATATTTATGACAGGCTTATTACAAAGATTAATTATGACAGTATCATTGCAAGATGGAAATCGAAGTTAAATATAGCAATGTTTTGTGACAATTAAGCTGATATTTTGTCTCATTGATATTCATTAATCATGAATTAAATCAATATCTTAAATTTACTTACGATTTGTCACAATTTCTTCATCTTAATTTGATGCTACTTTTTCATTAGATCATTCAATAGGGCGAGAAAAACAGTTTTACATGCCTGAACGACCTCAGCACGTGGAAATTTAAAACCACCCACCACCCAGCGAACAGCAACTTGAGTGACATAGCCATTTAGACCAGTTGCAATCAAGGAGATCTCTTTTTCAGTGAGATGGGTATGTGGCATCATCAATGTGACAAAGGCATGAATCATTCGGTCGAAACGGCCCATTGTTTCTTGAATGGTTGCATGATTATGAAGTTCTTGGACGAGCATTGCATCAATATAAATAATCCGAGCGGTACGCGGATCATCTTCTAAAAAACTAAAGAATGCATTTAGACCTGCATCAATCATGTTTAGAGGCTCAGGAGAGGCTTTCATAATAGCTTGCATTAATGTTTGTTGAAGCTTCTCAATCAGTTCTAAAAAGATCGTTTGGAATAAGTTTTCACTTTTCTTAAAAGATTCATAAAAGTAACGTTCAGTTAATTTCGCTTGTGTGCAAATATCTTTAACGGTTACTGAGAAAAAACCATGAGTTCCATATGCTTCAATACCCGCTTCAATAAGTTTCTCACGACGCGCTTGTTTGCGCTCAGTTAAGGACATCCCTTTAAATTGACGCTCTTTTGCAGGAGGCTTTTCAATCGCTTGCTCGTGTTCTGATGGAGTGAGGTTCTCTGGGTTCATAGCAATTCGAGTCTTTTTATAAAAGTGTTATGCTGCGGTCAGTATAGATTACCGATCAGCTAAAGATACTAAATTGGCCTATAGTAACAATAAAAATGGTCGATAGTTACATTGACAATAATAATTGTCAAAATTATAGTGAACATGAATGACCCAGATCAACGCTGTGGTGCATAAAAATCAAAAAAAGGATTCACAATGAAAAATTTTAAAAACAAAGTGGCTGCAATCACAGGTGCAGGTTCTGGTATTGGTCAACAACTTGCGGTGTTACTGGCTAAGCAAGGTTGTCATTTGTCTTTAAGTGACGTAAATGAAAAGGGCTTAGCAGAAACTGTTGAACTGACGAAGAATGCAAATGTACGAGTCACAACCAAGAAAGTAGATGTTGCGAATCGTGACGAAGTTAAAGCATGGGCGGCTGAAACTGTACAGAATCATGGTTCAGTGAACATGATTTTCAACAATGCTGGGGTGGCATTGGGTTCGACCGTTGAAGGCGCAACATACGAAGAGTTGGAATGGATTGTTAACATTAACTTTTGGGGTGTCGTGTACGGCACCAAAGAATTCTTACCATATATTAAGAAAACAGGTGATGGACACATTATCAACATTTCAAGTCTATTCGGTTTAACTGCGCAACCAACTCAGTCTGCTTATAATGCAACTAAATTTGCTGTACGTGGTTTCACTGAATCTCTTCGTCAAGAGCTAGATATTGAAAATGTGGGTGTGAGCGCGCTTTGCGTACATCCAGGTGGCATTCGTACCAATATTGCGAAAGCTGCAAAAATGAATGACAGTTTAAAATCTTTGGGCATGAATCCACAGAAATCTGCACAGACATTCGATAAATTATTACGTTGTCCACCTGAAGAAGCAGCGCGTCAAATTCTAGAAGCAGTGCAAAAAGATCGCCGTCGTTTACTGATTGGTAACGATGCGAAAGTGATTGATTTAATGCAACGTGTGATGCCAACGGGCTATCAAAAAGTGACTGCATTTGCGACTAAAATGAGTAAACGTTTCGATTCTAAATAATCGTTAAAAAAACCCGCGTCATGCGGGTTTTTTATTTTCTTGATTTTTAATTTAAATCAGTACTTGAACAGTTTTCTTTTTCCAAACAAATTGATAATACAAACCTTGCATCACACATAAGCAAACGAAAGCCAAAGCATAAGCGTACCAGATTCCCGTCAGCCCCCACCATGCGCTAAATAGATAAGCTGCTGGGAGTTCAATACAGAGTATGGCTACAATATTGATGATCATTGGCATAGTCACAGTGCCACTTGCACGCATAATTGAGGCGAAAATAGCACTCGCGCCAAAAAATAAAATTGACCACAGCACAATAAACAATAATTGTTGCCCGAGTATCACAACTTTTTCATCTGTAATAAATAATGCCATGAGATATTTTGAGAACAAATAAGCCAAGATTACGAGCCCGCCTGTAAAGACAAAATTCATCCTCAGTGCTGTTTTAGTTACACGTGATAAAGAATCCGCTTTACCTGCACCGATCGCTTGGGCCCCAAAAATAGAGGCAGCAATTGCGATAGACAGAGCAGGGAATTGGATGTAGTTCAAAACCTGATTAACTGCGCCATAAGCAGCTGTTGCTTCTGATCCATAGCGATTGACCAAGCCGACAATGACTAATCCTGCCACAGAGGTCGTGACCATTTGAATGCCTGTAGGAACACCAAGCCTGAGAATAATTTTGCTCAGTTCAGGATTGTGGCGTACATGTTTACACATTGCTAAATCTGGACGTAATGGATGATTTTTTTTATTTAAATAAACGTACAGAAAAATAAGGACGGCCAGATAACCCACAATCGTAGCGATGGCGGGTGCAATGATACCCAATTGAGGAAATCCAAAATATCCAGCGATGAGAACAGGAGTAATAAAGAGCCCAATTAGACTGGTCATTCCCAAAGCGATGAGAGGTGTAATGCTATCACCGACACCACGTAAGATAGAGGTATAAATAATATAGATAAAGAGGAGTGGACTACCTGCTAACATCCATTGAACATAAGGCAAAGATAAATGCATGACACTTGGGTCTGTGCCCAAGGCCTCAAGAATGTGGCGTGCAGATAGAACACCTAAAATGGCAATAATCGTCCCGCCGATCAATGTCATAAAAATAGTAGAGCCGACAACTGCTCGAACTTTTTCTAAATTTTGTGCTCCCCACGCTTGACCAACTAATACCGTCGAGCCAGCCGAAAGCCCAATTACAAAAGCCAAGAGACAGAACAAAATAGGGAAGAAGACTGAAACAGCAGCAATTGCTTGGACGCCCATCATTTGCCCGACGAAGATCGTATTAATTGTGCCTGATAAATTTTGCAGGATATTGGTTGCAATCAGCGGAACTAAAAAAACTAAAAAAACTTTCCAGAAACCAGGTTCATCAATCGGCCGTAAGGTTCTCGCCATATATAAGTCTTATCCATTATTATTTTCTATATCAACGGATTGACCTTAGCACCTTATCATTCAAATTGCTTTAGTAATAAAGTAATCCGTTGCATCTCTTTTCGTTATTGTGATTGAACCTTCGTTAAAATTTCTCCTGCAAGATGCAAGGTTTCTTCTTGTTTTGCAAAACAGACTCGAATGAGCTTCAGATCTTGAGGTGGCTGTTGATAAAACACTGATATAGGAATCGCTACCAGTTTGTGTTGTTCTGCAAGATATTGGCACATTTCTATATCTGTGAGCTCAGGTCTTAGTGTACTGAAATCTAAATTTTGAAAATAAGTTCCTGGTGACGGCAGATATTGAAATTTTGAATGTTGAATTCCATGGATGAATAAGTCACGTTTAGCTTGATAAAAATTGGGGAGATCTAAAATATGTTCAGGATGTTGTTCGATGAATTGATTAAGCGCGACTTGAATCGGATGGACACCACAGAAATTGGCAAATTGATAAATTTGACGAAATACTTTCATCAGTGCCTGAGGTGCAACGCAATATCCAGTTTTCCAACCAGTAACATGAAACGTTTTTCCGAATGAACCAATCACAAAACTACGATCTCGAAGTTCAGGAAAACTAAGCGCAGAATAATGTTGTTGACCATCAAACACTAAATGTTCATAGACCTCGTCAGAAAGTACACAAATGTTTTTATCCTGAATCAACTCGATCAGTTGTTGCCAATCTTGCTTGGACCAAATTGCACCTGAGGGATTATGTGGTGTATTTACAATGATTAATCGCGTTCGTTCATTTATTCGATCTTTCACCACATTCCAGTCAACATGGAAGTCTGGATGTACCAAGTTGATATGGATCGCTTGCGCCCCAGCGAGTTTCACTGCAGGTGCATAACTATCATAAGCAGGATCGAAAATAATTACTTCATCTCCAGCATTTACAACAGCTTGAATCGCACACAAAATTGCAGTCGTTGCACCAGGTGTAATGGTGATTTCGCTGATCGGGTCTAAATCGACTTGGTCTCGTTGGCAGAATTGGGCTGCAATTTTTTGTCTTAAACTCAGCAGACCGTCACCAGGTGGATATTGGTTATAGCCTTGTTGTGTGGCTTGAGCTAAAGCTGCAATTAATTCAGGAGGAGGTGGAAAATCAGGAAAACCTTGAGAAAGATTTAACGCGTTCAACTTTTGGGCGAGTGCTGACATCACGCTAAAAATAGTGACACCTAAGTCTGGTAATTTAGATTCAATTTTAATCATGCTGGATAGTAATATTTAGCCCGTTTCTTCGTAGTTTAGCAGTTGAAATGCCTGCACTAAATACAAATATCTGCGACATATTCGTTTTAATTTTCATAAGATTCTAATGATCTTCAATTAAGTTTAAAACCTTAGATGATCTATGTGATCTCATGTTAAAAATGATTGATCTGACTTTGCTTCATTTCATTTTTTAACCAATTTAAAAAAATAATCTTCCGAGGATCTTCAATAAATCTAGTATGGGACAGTAGATAATAGGCAGAACCATCCTGAAGAATTGGTGTTATTTTTTTTACAGACTTGAGCTCTAATTCTTTTTCAATCATGTAGATAGAAATGATCGTCTTTCCTAGGCCAGCCAAGCAGCCTTCTAAACATAAGTAAAAATGCTCTAATTCTATTTTGGAATGTTTCTTCAAAATATCTTTGAGTTCATCCAATTGGTGTAATTTTTTTGAAAAATAAGGGCGTGATTTAGAAATTAACAATTCTTTGGTTTTAGGGTGGTGAGATGCTTGGACTGCCACAATATATTCATCGCCAATTTTCTCACTAAACAGATGCGATCCCCATTCAAAATCATTTCTTCGTATTGCGATATCGATATTATCTTTTTCAAAGTCGACTACACCACCACCTGTGAGCAAAACCACTTCAAAATCATGTCCAAGTTTTTTAAATTCAACAAGTCGTGGAATTAACCACTTCATCGAAATGGTTGGTTCACAGGACAGTACCAATTGTTTGTTTTCAGTTTTATTTTGAGTTAGTCCAATTAAACAATCATCCAATTGATTGAAAATATTCTGAGCGCAATGAAAAAGAGTTTCTCCTTCTTTGGTGAGTATCAAGGTTTTATTTCGCCGTTCAAATAATGTGATATTTAATATTTCTTCGAGATTGTAAATTTGCTTACTGACGGCACTTTGCGTAACAAATAATTTCTTTGCTGCAATCGTGACACTGCTGTATTTAGCGACAAAATAAAAAAACTTCAGTGAATTCAAAGATATTTTCTCTATCATTCCAAAAACTCATATATTTTTAGTCGATTTTATTGATTTTATTTTTTTAACTTTTGTTCAAAATGAAGATTACCAAAAGCAAAATAAAGCTAATACAATGGAAAATATATTAAAATTCAGTCCATTTAACAAGCAGCATCTCGATGAATACACATATTCAAAAGAGATAATCAAAAAGGGTTATGCGTTTATTGATTTAAATACATTCCAAGAAATACAGAAAAATAATAATTTTCACGATGTTAATGAGCAAGATGTCAGTGATTTTATAGACAGTTGGAACGCTCTAGATTTAGATCAATTTATGTCGGATAAAGGTAAATATCGAACAAGAAAACATGCAACTTTTACTATTAATGATAAGCATAAAATTTTACTGAAAAATTCTTATATTCCTCATTTTCAGACGATTGAATACAACACTTTGAATGGTGGAATTGCGAGATATTTTTCAGAGATTGATAAAAATACAATTGAAAATCCAATTTTTAGAAATTTACTACAATTCGCATATCTCACCTTTTCAGAAATTGAAACTGAAAATTGGTTTATCGAAGCGCATCAATTTCGCATTGAAGCAAAATTTAACGATAGTGGTAAGCCAACCCCTGAAGGGATACATCGCGATGGGGTGGATTTCGTTTTAATGGCCATGATCAACCGTCAAAATGTTCAGGGTGGAATGACCCGAATTTATGACTTAAATAAGAATTTGAAAGCAGAATTTATGCTTGAAAATTTTTTAGATATCGCACTTGTGGATGATCATCAGGTCTATCACAGCGTAACGGAAATCAAAGTCAATGATTTTACGTTGGGTGATATTGGATTAAGAGATGTATTAGTGATCACGTTTAAAAAGGCATAATGAATGGGTGAGTTTATAGCAGTTATTCTCATCACCATACTTGCTGTTGTGAGTCCTGGTGCTGATTTCGCTATCGTGACAAAAAACAGTTACTTATATGGTAGAAGGATAGGTGTTCTCACTTCACTGGGAATCTCTTTAGGTGTGTTGATTCATGTGACTTATACGCTCATTGCTGTCGCATTTGTCATGGCGTATACACCTCAAATTCTAAATATTGTGAAGTATATTGGAGCGATCTATCTCATCTATATCGGTTATAAAACTTTTGTACAAAGTTCGGTTGTCGAGACGTCATCAACTGCTGCAATTAATCCTTTTCAAGCAGTGAAATATGGCTTTTTCACCAATGCACTTAATCCTAAAACGACTTTATTTGTGATTAGTACATACACTCAAATCATCAGTGTGAGTACGCCTAAAGCGATTCTGGTCGGTTATGGGCTATTTATGTCTTTTGCTCATTTTTTATGGTTTGGATTGGTGGCTTTGCTTTTTTCATCGATTGTTTTAAGACAGAAAATGTTAGCTAAGCAAGTACAGATTAACAGAGTGATTGGGACTGTATTATGTCTGCTAGGGATAGCACTTCTGTTTGCTAAATTTCAGTAATAGGGTAGCAATATGAAAAAGATGGCTTTTATCGACATGGAAGGTGTTCTTGTCCCTGAAATATGGAAACACTTTTCAAATGTATACAATATCCCAGAGTTGGCGATTACAACTCGAGAAGTCGCAGACTATAAGTCTCTGATGGAATTTAGAATTAATTTACTGAAAGAAAATAAAATTCCTTTAAAACAATTAATCAATGACATTAAAGAACTGGATGTTATTCCAGATGCTAAGGAGTTTTTAGAATATTTGCAAAAGGCTGAAAATTTTGAAGTTAAAATTATTTCAGATTGCTTTTATGAGTTTTTATTTCCCTTTTTTGAAAAATTAAATCTTCCTGTTAAAAATACATATTGTCATCACTTAGAGATTGGACCAGATGGATTTATAGAAAATGTTCTATATACTCGAGATAAAGGGAAACATGAAATTATTGTAAAGTTCCAAAAAGAAAACGTTTCAATGACCAATAGTATTGCGATCGGTGATGCATTTAATGATTTTTCGATGTTGCATTTAGTTGATTATGGTTTTTTATTTCAACCTTCAGAAGAAGTGAGAAAGAACTCTCCAGCTTATTTTTGTAAAGTAGACTCTTATCAAGATATTATTTCACATTTAAATCGTAAAAAAGTGATATAACTTCATAATATTATTGTAGTTTATATAAGATAAAGCAGAGAAATGACTCTAGTGAGAGCTTAGTTATTTGAATGACTAAGAATAATAAATACAGCCCATTCATGCAGAAATGGGCTTTTTTATGAGGTCAATTCACAATGAATTAAATTTTAGTCAGCGACCAAATTTAAATTTCATTTCTAAGTTAAATCAAAAATTCAACTGCTGCTCGGATGATCCCTAATACCAAACCGATAAATGCACCAACGACAACACCGTTGACGCGGATCATATGTAGGTCACCACCCACTTCACTTTCAATCTTATCAATCATTTCTCGTGAGTCCCATTCGTGAATGCGTTCACTGATAAATAAAATGACTTTTTCGCTGTATTGATCACTGAGATTGACTGCCATTGAACTCATTTTTTCATTTAATAATTGGCGTAATGCAGGATTGGAAATGATGTTTTGACCGACTTGTTGAATCGCAACACGTAAATTTTCAGCTATACCTGAATCTGCTTTCTCCAAATCTTCACGAATGGCGTTGCACAGAATGACGACGGCACCAGTAATAAAATTTAAAACTTGAGGACTATCTAACAATGCATTTTTAGTTTCATTTAATTTAAGACTCGCCTGACTTTCAGGATTTGCCAGTTCAGTCATTAAATGCTGTGCAATACTCTCTATTTTTTGACGCCATGGGTGCTCTGGATCTGCCAACATTGACTCGACACGCTCTATTAAAGAGTCAATCGTTCTTTGTTGAACATCGATACCGATCCAACTTGCGCCTTTGGCTAAACGCCACACTCCGAGTTCTTTAAATAGGGTGCGGGTTAGCTCCCGAGTTTGTTCAGGATGTGAAGTCACCCAACCGTGCGCAACATCGAGACCACGTTGTAAAACATCTTGGTGGAAGTCATTTTCTAATACGGCACGAATCATTTCACTGGCCAGGGTATTGATTTGAGTGTTCTTTACCCATTGCACACTGTTAGTTTGAATAAACCTACCGACTTGTTCTTGTCCAACAAACTCAAAAACTTTAGGCACTGTCTGTTGAATCACTTGAGTCACTTGACGATTGTTATCTGGATTGGCTAGCCATTGTCCTACTGCCAAACTCACATCTGTTTGACTCAAGCTTTTTGCCACAATTTGTGGCGATAGGAAGTTTTCTTGAACAAAACGTCCCATGGATTCTGCAATACGCGCTTTGTTACGTGGAATAATTTCGGTGTGATCTTTTAAAAACTTAGGAATAGGGATACGACCGAATGGGTTCCGAAACAAAACCGTAATGGCATACCAATCTGCTAAACCACCAACCACACCTGCTTCAGCAGACAACATTAAAATATGAATAAGCCAAACATATTCTGGAAAAATTTTGGCAGCCACCATGAGCGATATCCAAGCCAATACAGCGACAACCAGTGCGATCATGGCAAATCGTTTGCTTCGATCCAGACTAGGGGTAGTCATTGTTGGTGATGCACTCATGCATAATTCCTATGTAAGCTGTTGTATTAATATTATTTTATTGTGATAGAGAAGGCTGTGTTTGTACAGGCAGTACGTCGCCTGTAGCACTTAAACCATATTTAGACCCTAAGGCCTGTAAAATTAAACGTGCATCAAAAGCATCTTGAGGTGCTGTTTTTTGATCTTTAAAACAGGTGATGGTATAGGCTACTTGAACTGGCTCTAAACTGACCACCTGTGGCACATCATAAAAAGGATCAAAGAACATAGGATGTCTACGATATCCATAACCATACGGGTAAGGATTGGAATAAACCACAGCTTGACGAGGTGGTTGTTGTGTGCGATTGCTTGGATCATCTTGGACTTTAAAAAAATGAAAGCCCTGTTTGACCGTTGTTTGTGCAGCTTTAAGTAAGGTTATTTCTTCAGCTGTACCATAGCTCATGTTGGATGAGCCTTGAAAACTAATACGATACGTTGATTGGTTCAAGGGAATAGTTGCGAATTGCCCAAGCTGATCAAATGTAGGCGGTTTACTTGGCGTCGTGACACAACCAGACAGCAGGATCATGCCAGATAATCCCAAAATCATGCATAAGTTCTTCATTTCGCTCTCCTGAAGTCTGTTGTATCAATATCAATTTAGAAGCTACTGTTTGGCTGTTTTAAAAATTCTATTTCCTCAGGTGTAGAGAGACGATTTAAAATTTCATTACGATGAGGATAGCGACCGAAACGTTCAATGATGACTTGATGCTTCTTCTCAAAGTCTAAATTTACAGGGTTGCCTAATGCCTCAAACAGACGAAGTGCTTGAGTGTGAATGATTTTTGATTCGCTATGCATGAAAGGCATATATAAGAAGCTACGTTGTTCAGGTTCCAGTTCGAGATCTAAGCCAAGACGAACCGCTTCTTGAGCTAGCCCAAGTGCTAATGGATCTTGGGCAAAAGATTCAGGTTTGCCACGATAAACATTACGGGAAAATTGATCCAAGACAATGATTTCTGCTAAGCGTCCTAAAGCAGTTTCCCGCCATGTCCATAGTTCGCCTGCGGCAGCTTGTTGGATGGTGTGACCAAATTGCGCTTGAATAAGTTGATCGAAAGCATCGCTTTTCGCAAACCAATGCGGTTGAGTTTCAGCACTGAACCAAAAATCTATAACGTTGTGATAATTCATATTCTTTACAGTTTGTTAGCATTTATTCTGCAATAAAATCACAAATTTCAGATGTCTTAAAGACTAAGATTGTGTTAAAAATTTGCCAAAATAAAAGGTTTATCCAACTGAAATGTATATGCAAACTGCATTTGCGAATATAAATCACGGTATACTTGATATAAATCAATAATTTTTTATCTCAGTCGTTCTTCTAGATAAGCGAGTAAGTAATGAGTCAACCCGAAGCGCTCTCTGAAACAATTTTACCAAATTGGGTGGATTCGACGGTGTTTAAAGGTATGTTACGAGGCATTGAGCGCGAAAGCCTAAGGATGCAAAGTGATGGCTTTATCTCCCAGAAAGATCATCCTAAGGGTTTAGGCTCTGCGTTAACTCATCCTCATATTACGACAGATTATTCTGAAGCCTTACTTGAGTTTATTACCCCTCCTCAATCTTCAATTTCTGAAGCATTAAGCTACTTAGAAGATATTCATGCTTTCACCCATCGACACCTAGAAGATGGTGAAAAGCTATGGCCAATGTCGATGCCATGTATGTTGGATGATGAAGAAGAAAGCATTCGTCTTGCGCAATATGGCTCATCCAATATCGGTAAATTCAAAACTTTATACCGCCGTGGTTTAGGTGTACGTTATGGTCGTCGTATGCAGACGATTTCAGGTGTACATTACAATGTTTCATTCCCTGATGCGTTGTTTCAGCAGTTGCAAGCAAACGAGCAAGATGAAGCTTTAAAACAGCTCAGTTTGCAGGATTATCGCAGCCATCGATATTTCGCTTTAATTCGAAATTTCATTCGTTTAACCCCATTGGTTATGTTCCTGATAGGTGCAAGCCCATCGGTCTGTCGTTGTTTTATGACGGGTCGTGAACATCATTTATTGCCTTTAATTAAGGGAACATTGTATTTGCCATATGCCACTGCATTGCGTATGGGGCGCTTTGGATATCAAAACTCGGCGCAGAAAGAGTTAGGTATTCATTACAATGATTTGAAAGGATATTTAGCAGGTTTACAAAAGGCGGTGAAAACGTCTTATGCTGCTTTCAGTCGTTTGGGATTAGATGACGAAGCGGGTGAGCCGATCCAAATTAATGATCACGTACTGCAAATTGAAAACGAGTACTACAGTCTTGTACGTCCTAAACAAGTACCACAGTCTGGTGAAACACCATCTGATGCATTAGCAAACCGTGGGGTAGGGTATGTTGAATTACGCGCAGTAGATGTGAATCCATACAGCCCAATTGGTATCAATGAAGATACTGCAGGCTTCCTTGAGGTATTAGCGCTTTATTGTTTATTAAAAGACAGTCCTGAACTGCTAGATGATGAACTTGAAGTGATTGAACAAAACCAGCAAGAAGTTGTGAATCGTGGGCGTGCACCAAATGCTGCCATTGTTGAAAATGGTCAATCAATTGAAATTGAGACATGGGCAAATCAATATCTCAAACAGATGCAGCCTTTAGCAGAAACGTTAGATCAAGCTCACTCGACCTCGTTGTATTCTGATGCAATGCAAATTATGCAATCACGAGTAGATGAAGTGGATGAAACCTTCTCTGCGAAAATAGTAGAAGATACAGTACAACATAGTGGTACTTGGAGCTTAGGTAGTGTGCTCGCGCATCAACATGCTGATCATTATCAAAACTATGTGTTATCTCAGGATAAAGTCACCTATTTTGAACAACTCACAGTGCAATCACTTGAACAGCAACAACAGTTGGAAGCAGAGTCTAGTTTAAGCTTTACAGAATATCTAAAAGTATATCGATAAAAATATTGAGGAAAGTATATGCAGTGGCAAAATTACCGCATGGTGAGTGGCCTGTTGTTTATAGCCAGTGTGATTGGAATGGCCTTCGCGTTGTATCTCGAACATGTCCAAGGTCTTGAACCTTGTCCATTGTGTGTATTTCAACGGTTAGGTCTGATCGGATTGGGGCTGATTTCTTTTATTGCGTTTCTACACAATCCCGTCCGTAATGGTTTAAAACGAGTATATGCTTTCCTAGGGACATTATCGATTTTATGGTCAGCGTGTGTTGCTGCACGTCATGTCTGGCTGCAGAGTTTACCTCCAGATAAAGTGCCAAGTTGTGGGCCTGGCTTAGATTATTTGGTAGATGCTTTGCCGCTTAAAACTGTGCTTCAACAAGTGCTGTCAGGATCAGGCGAATGTGCGGTAGTAGACTGGACTTTCCTAGGTCAGTCTTTACCTGTGTGGTCTTTGGTATTTTTTAGTATTCTGCTGATCATCTCGATTTGGCAGTTATTCAGAAAGTATCCTGCTTAAAATAAAAAAGCCAACTGATCAGTTGGCTTTTTTATTGAAGATGGTCAGGTTTCTACGATTCCTTCCATGCTTTCTAATTTGATTAAATATTTACGGATTTGCTCTTCAGCTAATTCATCGTGATGTGGATAGAACCATTTAACGATTTGCTCAGCAACACTGGAATGGTATTGAATCTCCATATGATTGAGCCCGTAGAACACCGCTTTGTGTGATTCTGGCAATTTCAGTTGGAATCGCGGATTTGGATGCTCACCCAAAGCACTTTGCACACTCACTAAGTAATCGCCAATGACTTTAAGTGTACGATTTTTACGATTTTCAAACTCAATTGTTCCAGCTACTAAGAATGTATTGATATGTGAAGGCAGCGGTGCAGGTTTACGATTATCATCCATCATGCCAATACGAGCGTGATTGTGTTCCCAGTCGTCATCACGGACACTACCATGGCGTAAATCCAAAATACCATCACTGCGAATATTCACAATGTGGCTGGCTAACTTGATGACGGGAAAGTGTCCAATTTTTTCTTGAACGGCAAAGCCAATACGTTCTAGAACCGCACCATGATGTGGAGAACCTAAGCAGACCAAATTCTCTGCCATGTGAAACCATTGATGGAGATTTTGTTTACCATAAAACAAAGCACTTCTAGAAACCAAACCACCCATACTGTGACCGATTAAATCAAGACTGGTGATACGTGGATTGCGCTTTACCAAGTCTTCAAGCATATTGGCCAACGAACGACCATTCGCTGAAATTCTGCGACCAGTGTTGTAATGCAAATAAAGCATGGTGTTGTTGTCGCGTTGTGCAAGCAGTTTTTCACCAATACCGCCATAGTTGCGATTGGTCCAATCAAGATGATTCATGCACAGACCATGGCAAAAGATCACGACACGACCTGACAGGTCACCCTGTTGTAACTCTCCATAGTGATCATACAGATTACTGGTAATCGCCAACGGATTTTGATTTTTAAGTAAATAGTCGCCAATCACGCCATTAAGAGCACTGACCAAAAAAATCATTTTTGGCGTGAGGGGCTTATCATGGAGTTTCGGAAATTGATCAATGATTTTGCGCAGGGCTGGTGCGACCAAATAATTTCCGTAATTTAGAAGCGTGTCATATGAAAATTGATATAACTTTCGAACGTAGGTTTTCTTTTGAAATTCTTTTGATGTTTTTTTACTTAAACCAAATACGGTTAAGAGCACTTCACGTTGAAGTGATTGAATGAGATTTTGAACAGCGTGGTTAATTGGAGTGCTGACCAGTTGTGCCAAACCTTCAAGCACATCGGCCTGACTCGGAGGAGATCGATCCCATTTACAATAAGTTTCATGTAGTGGCGTTAAACTCGGCATCTAGTCTTATCCTGATAGTGCATGATCATCTAAAGACACTTTATTTTTAGCAATGATCACTGTATAAAATTCCTTGTATTTATCTTATGTTGTTCATCCCGAACAATTTTTAAGATAACTTTGATTTCAGGTCGGCTCTAATTTTTTTGTCTGACAATATTTGTTATCGTACAAAAGAGAAACAAATATGTGATCTGATTCACAATAAAAATTAGAACAATTTTGAGGAAAATGCAATTAATCAGTTTATGAATATTATCTATCTACATGGATTTCAAAGTAGTCCTTTTTCGATTAAAGGGCAACTGATTCGTCAGTATTTTGAAAGACATGAACATGTACAAGTGCATTTGCCCGATTTAAATATGCCGCCTGATCAGGTCATTACTTCGATTTCGACACTCATCGAGTCTATGTCGAATGTCGTTTTGATTGGGAGCAGTTTAGGTGGATTTTATGCGACGCAGCTTGCCGCGAAACATGGAGTCGCAGCTGTACTGATTAATCCCGCTATGCAACCATGGAAATTATTTAGAAACTTGTTTTCAACGGCGCAGTTTCCTTATCCAGTCACTGCGAATTGGTCGTTAGATGAAGCTCAGCTTGATCAATTGGAGCATATGGCAGTTCCGTTTGTGCAAGATGCAGACAAAATCTTGGTCTTGTTACAACAAGGTGATGAAGTTTTGGATTATCGTGAAGCGGAACGTTATTATAATTGCGATGGTCATCAAGCGTTCCTCATTACAGAAACATATGGCAATCACGCGATGGATGATTTCGCGGATAAAATACCCTTGGTATATCAGTTTTTAGCTGACAGCTTAAAATAAGGAAACAATTCAACGTGTCTCAATATACGGCCCAATCCCTTGAAGTCTTATCTGGTTTAGATCCTGTACGCCGTCGTCCAGGCATGTATACCGATACCACACGTCCAAACCATTTGGCGCAAGAGGTCATTGATAATGCGGTCGATGAAGCATTGGCAGGACACGCGAATAAAATTACAGTGACTGTGTATAAAGATGGTTCATTGTCAGTAGAAGATAACGGGCGTGGTATGCCAGTTGATATTCATCCTGAATATGGTCAAAGCGGCATTGAAATTATTCTGACTAAACTGCATGCAGGCGGGAAATTCAGCACAGATAATTATCAATTCTCTGGTGGTTTGCACGGGGTTGGTATTTCTGTTGTAAATGCGCTTTCCACACGTGTGGAAGTTCAAGTTCAGCGCCAAGGTAATTTATACAAAATGGCCTTTGAGCAAGGTGAAGCAACGGCACCACTTGAAGTTCTGGAAGGTAAAGCACCTAAACGTGCATCGGGTACCTCAGTTCACTTTTGGCCTGAAGCGAAATATTTTGATTCACCTAAATTTGCATTAAAGGCACTTAAACACAATTTAAAAGCGAAGGCGGTATTAGCTGCTGGCTTACAAATCAATTATGTTGATGAAATTAACGACGAAAAAATCACTTGGCAGTTTGAAAATGGTCTCGTCGATTATTTGATGGATGAATTAGAAGATCGTGAAATCATCCCTACGCCTGCATTTGTCGCTACAGGTGACGCGGAACGTGCCAGTGCGGAGTTTGCGATTTGTTGGAATGTTGAAGGTGGAGAGAGCATTCAAGAATCTTATGTGAACTTGATTCCAACGGCTCAAGGTGGCACACATGTGAATGGTCTTCGTTCAGGTGTGACGGATGCGATCCGTGAGTTCTGTGAGTTACGTAATCTCTTACCACGTAATATGAAGCTTTCAGCGGAAGATGTGTGGGATGGCGTGAACTATATTCTGTCTTTGAAATTTCAAGAGCCACAATTTTCAGGTCAAACCAAAGAGCGTCTTTCAAGTCGTGAAGCCTCTGGGATTGTGCAGAACATCGCAAAAGATGCTTTTGCCTTATGGTTGAATCAAAACTCTGAAATTGCAATGCAATTGGCTGAAATGGCGATTTCAAAAGCGGGACGTCGTTTAAAAGCTGCAAAGAAAGTTGAGCGCAAAAAAATCGTTTCAGGTCCAACTTTACCAGGCAAATTATCTGATTGTGTGGGACATAGTTTGGAAGAGTCAGAACTATTTATTGTGGAAGGTGATTCTGCTGGAGGATCTGCCAAACAGGCGCGTGATAAGAATTTCCAAGCGATTATGCCGATCCGCGGAAAAATTTTAAACACTTGGGAAGTATCTTCAGATGAAGTACTTGCTTCTCAAGAGGTGCATAATATTGCAATCGCAATAGGAGTCGATCCGGGTTCTGATGATTTGTCTGAACTCCGCTATGGCAAGATCTGTATCTTGGCCGATGCTGACTCTGATGGTCTGCATATTGCGACTTTGCTGTGTGCATTATTTGTGAAGCACTTCCCAAGCCTAGTTGAAGCAGGGCACTTATTTGTTGCGATGCCACCTTTATTCCGTATTGATGACGGTAAAGATGTGCATTACGCGCTTGACGAAGCAGAATTAGAAGGCATATTGAAAAAAGCCAAAACTAAATCCCCACAAATCACACGATTTAAAGGTTTGGGTGAGATGAATGCAAGTCAGCTCCGTGAAACAACATTGGATCCCAATACTCGTCGTTTGGTGCAACTAGATTTGGATGATGTGCATTTTACTTCAGGTTTATTAGATAAATTATTAGCCAAGAAACGCGCAAGTGATCGTAAAGAATGGTTGGAACAAAAAGGCAACTTAGCTGAATTAGTCGTTTAATTTTCTGCAGACACGAGCATTAAAGCCCGCAGATGCGGGCTTTTTTATACTTCACAGAGTGAACAATTCACACCACGACAGTTGTGTAGCACTGAACTGCGTGCACTATTTTTATTGGTACCTGGACCGCCGACTAAAGGTCCTGCAAGTTGTTCTGCGCCTGACCCTGGACGCCATTTGGTCTTCATGTTGATTTGTTGTCTGCCAGTAATCATTGGTTTAGCTAAGGTGGGTTGTTGACAGTATTTACATTCGATAGTGTCAGTTGCAATCCTAGAAATAGGCACACGTTGTTCAAAAATTCCTTCGCAGTGCTCACAGCGGAAATCGTATAATGGCATGGTCGTGCTCCTACTTATTTTTAAGCATGTGCATGTTTAAAAGTTAAAAAGGAGGTAGCTCGCATGCTTACTCAAGCTACCCCGTAAAATGGTGAAACCTGTAACAACAATAATGCGCTAATTAGCGCTTATGCCCCCAAAATTTATCGTCATTTAAAGCACCTTGCGGCAATATATTTTGTTCAAAAATGGAGGTTGGGAGTGAGACGGTACATGCACAGTTTGGAATATCTACAATACCTCCGATACGACCTTCAACCGGTGCAGCGGTAAGTAACATGTAGGCTTGTGACCCAGTAAAGCCAAAATTTTCAAGATACTTGATGGCTTTTAGACATGCTTGGCGGTAAGCCACTGTCGCATCGAGATAGTGATTTACACCATCTTCAACACTGATCCCTTCGAAAGTCAGCCATTGATCATAATTTGGACGTACATTGCTTGGAACAAAGATAGGTGAATCAATATTGTATTTTTCCATCCCACCTTTGATTAAATCGAAACCGACACGTGTAACGCCATCCATTTCAATCGCACCACAGAAACCAATTTCACCATCACCTTGTGAGAAGTGGAGGTCGCCCATTGAGAAGCCAGCACCTTTTTGATAAACAGGGAAGTAAATACGGCTTCCTGCAGCAAGGTCTTTAATGTCTGTGTTACCCCCATGTTCACGTGGAGGAACTGTGCGTGCAGCTTCAGCCGCCATACGATCAAATTCGGGACCTTTTACACCACGCAGAACGGCTGTACGTGGATCAGGAGGGTTTGCTTGACCTTTAGGAACGAGCAATGCTTCACGGCGATTCCATTCTTTCAGTAAATCATGTGATGGTAGGGTTCCCATCAAGCCAGGATGTTTTAAACCTGCAATACGTACACCAGGGATATGACGTGAAGTTGCAAATAAACCTTTCAAATCCCAAATAGCTTTATCTGCTTCTGGGAAATAGTCCGCCAAGAAGCCACCACCATTTTCCTTGGCAAAAACACCCGAAAAACCCACATCAGAAATCGGTTGAATGTCTAGTAGATCAATGACCAACAAATCACCTGGTTCTGCACCTTCAACATAGAATGGACCTGTTAAAGGATGAGCACGTGTTAAATCCACATTTTTAACATCAGAAATATCGTCAGTATCTTTAATTTGTGCGTCAAGGAAATCCAAGCTTTCAATCAGAATTTCTTCACCAGGTTTTACTGATGTTAGAAAAGGTAGGTCTGGGTGCCAACGGTTGTGACCAATTTCGGCTTGTTCCGCAAGTGGAATTCCTGGTTTGATTTTAATATGTTGCATAATGTATCCCCTGTATTGAGGTCAAATAAAGTTTAGGTCTCAGTGTTGTTGTGATGCTTCGTGTATCAGTAACGGATCAAGTTGTTTCACTGCAGGCTCAATCATCTGAATTTGAAGCTTCGTATTGTCGTAATCGATGATGAATTCACTAATGTGCTTGTTGTTTAGAAAAGCTTTCGCGAGTGCAGGTTCAACTAACACTTTAAAACGACGGCTTAAACCCCGAGCACCAAATCGAACATCATGTCCTGAACTCAGGAATCGAATGGCAGCATCGGTCAAAGCAATGGTTCGACTTTGCTTTTTTAGACGTTGGTTCATTTTGTCAATTTCGAGTTGGACTAAGGTTGCAGCAAAATCAGATTCAACTGGCTGATAATGTAAGATTCGCTCAATGCGATTTAGAAACTCAGGATCAAACTTTTTATCGAGTGCTTTTGTCGTGATTTCACTGTCATCTAATTTCAAATGCTTGGCTAATTTCTGGAGTGGTTTCGGTAATTGACTAAGTTGTTTCAGGCGCTTTTGAGCATCTTTAGCACCCACATTACTCGTCATAAAAATCATGCAGTTTTTAAAGTCTAAAACCTTTGTACCCGCAGTTAATTTTAAAGTTCCTGTTTCAAGCACATTGAGTAGCCCTCGAATGACTTCAGTACTGGCTTTTTCAATTTCATCAAAGAGAACAATGCCAGGTTTGGAGAAACTCCCTTGAATCAGGGCTTCATCGAATAAAGTATTTCCTTCTTTAGAGCCGACATAGCCTGGTGGGGCACCTGTCAGGGCGGCTGCATAATGCTCTTGTGCCAATGTATTCATATCAATTCGACTGAATGCATCAGCTTTACCGTGTATCGCTTCAGCAATGAGGCGGACTGTTTCAGTTTTTCCTACACCGGTAGGACCTAACATCAGTGTGACACTTAAAGGACGATGAGCTGCGTTAAAATCTGCTTTCACTGTGGTGAGCATATTTTCAATTTCATCAAGTGCGGCTTCTTGCCCAATAATATGTTCACGTAGATGGGTCATCACGGCATCTGGTTCAAAACTGAATCGGGAAGTACGTGCAATACATTCCTTGCTTTGCATGTCATAGCGTTGTTTTGCCAAACTTTCCTGATTGGCATGTATACGGTCACTGGCAAATGTCATGTTCGAAACCTCCTGAAATCAAGTCGGACGAAGCTTCTTTAAGAAGCTTCTTTCTCTAACCCTTCGTGAGGTAAGTTGCCAATTGGGCACTCTGCAACGCCAATGGTTGAACGCGTAAACTGCTCAACATTTTCCTGTGCTTTTTGTGCGTCTAAGACCCATGTCTTGTAGAAGTCGAATGGACAATCGGCAACCCCTTTATCACCATCACCATTGTTGTATACGCCTGTATAGCCACGGTGTAGCAGCTTGAACAAGTGATTTTGTGATTGATCGTATTTACGTGCATCACGTATTTCTGTGAGTGATAACTGTGCGTATTGGATACCATTTTCTTCCGTACCACATTCACCTAATGTACGTCCGTCAAAGCCGACCACTGCCGAATGTCCAAAGTAGGTATACACCCCATCAAAACCAGTACAATTGGCAACAGCGACATAAACGTTATTTGCCCAAGCCATACATTTGGCCATATTGATTTGCTGTTCATCAGCCGGGTACATATAACCCTGGCATCGCACCACAAGTTCAGCACCTTTCATCGCACAGTCGCGCCAAATTTCAGGGTAATTGCCGTCGTCACAGATAATGAGTGACATCTTGATGCCTTTAGGGCCTTCTGTCACATAAGTCGTATCTCCAGGGCACCAGCCTTCAATTGGGCACCATGGAATAATCTTGCGATATTTTTGAACGATTTCACCTTTGTTATTGATGAGCACTAAGGTGTTATATGGCACTTTATGCGGGTGTTCTTCGTGTTGTTCCCCAGTAATTGAGAATACGCCCCAAACATTTGCTTCAATACAAGCTTGAGAGAAAATTGCCGTTTCATCACCTGGGATTGTGGCTGCAGTTGCCATCATTTCATCATGATCATACATAATGCCCATGGTGCTGTATTCAGGGAAAACAATGAGATCCATACCTGGAATACCTTGTTTAATCCCTTTCAACATTTCAGCAATTTTTTTTGCATTCTCAAGTACTTCTGCTTTGGTGTGCAGGCGTGGAATTTTATAATTCACCACTGCTACACCCACTGTATTAGGACTACTTGAGATATCACCGTGACGCATTCAACTTACTCCCCATATCTTTAAAATTAAAATCTATGTAAGGAGTTTCGCGTGAAATTGATCGATGCAAAATACGGTGAATTGCGTATATGAAGCGATATTTCGAATGAGTTTTTAGATCGAAATAACAATACCACTCCAACAAATGGTCAAAAAAATCCCCCGAAAAAATCGAGGGGAATGCCAAATTAAGAGTTGATGAGATGACGTGCTTTAAACTGAAAGATATTTACTAATGGTTGCTTCATCGACATTCGCTCTGACATCTTCATAAGCAAAACGGCCTTTATCGATGACCAAGAAGCGATCTGCCATCGCCATAGTAAAGCTCAGTACTTGCTCGGAGACCACGATAGTGAGATCTCGCTGATCGCGAATTTCTTTTAGCGTTTTCGCAATATCTTTAATAATCGAGGGCTGGATTCCCTCGGTAGGTTCATCGAGCAACAATACTTTGGGGTTAGTGGCGAGTGCACGTGCAATTGCCAATTGTTGCTGTTGTCCACCAGATAAATTTCCCCCTTTGCGTTTACGCATATCCCAAAGTACAGGGAAAAGCTCATACAGATCGTCAGGTACTTTTCCATGTGCAGACGCAGGGAGACCCGTTTGAATATTCTCTAGAACAGACATGGTTGAGAAAATCATTCGACCTTGAGGAACATAGGCAACACCATTTTCCACACGTTGATACGGGTCAAGCTTTTCTAAGTTTTTACCATCGAGCTTGATTTCGCCTTGAGTATTTTTAATATCACCGATAAGAGTTTTAAACAGTGTGGTTTTACCCATCCCGTTCCGCCCCATAATCGCCACAATTTCTTTGGGTTGAATTTTAAGTTCTAGATCATGAATGACTTGGCTTTGTTTATAACCTGAACACAAAGAACTAATTTCTAATAATCCGCTCATAAGGCCTCCTTAGTGTCCGAGATAGACTTCAATGACTTTTGGATCACTTTGCACATCATCCATTTTTCCTGCTGCGAGGATTTTCCCTTGATGCAATACAGTCACTTTATCTGCAATGGTTTTTACGAACTCCATATCGTGCTCAATCACGAGGACTGAGCGTCCTTTACTGATTTCACGAAGCAGTTGTGCTGTCTGTTCGCGCTCAGAAACACTCATGCCTGCCACAGGTTCATCCAGCATTAACAACTCGGGGTCTTGCATAAGCAACATCCCTATTTCAAGCCATTGTTTTTGTCCATGAGACAATAGGCCTGCGGAGGTGTGTAATAAATCAGTGAGGAAAATTTTTGAAGCGACTTCTTGGATACGTTCTTCGACATCTTTGGTTCGCTTAAAGAACAAAGCCCCAAACACATTACGACCACGTGGGAAAGACATTTCGAGGTTGTCATAGACTGAAAGGTTTTCGTAAATATTAGGGTTTTGAAATTTACGACCGACACCTTTACGAACGATTTCGAACTCTTTGAGCTTAGTCAGTTCAATATCATTAAATTTGATCGTGCCAGAAGTTGCTTTAGTTTTTCCGCAAATCAAATCCAACACTGTTGTTTTACCTGCACCATTAGGGCCGATCACCACGTGAACTTCGTTTTTATCGAGATAGAAGTTGAGATCGCTGACGGCTTTAAAGCCGTCAAACGAGACTGTGAGATCTTCAATTACAAGTACAGGTTTTGCCATTTCTACGCCGACTTTACTCATTTCACACCTCCTTCTACTTCAACATTGCTATCTTTATTGGACTCCATGGGTTGATGGGGGGGAGGCGAAGCCGTTGTTTTTTTATCTTTGAAGATAAGTGGGCGAACATATTTTTCATATAAGCCAGCTAAACCATTCGGTAAGAACATCACAACGCCTATGAACAATGCACCAAGGAAGTACAACCATACTTCAGGGAATGCTTCAGAGAAGTAAGTTTTACCGAGGTTAACTAAAACTGCACCATATACAGCTCCAATCAGTGATAAACGTCCGCCAACTGCAGCTAAGATCACCATTTCAATAGATGGGACGATGCCAATAATCGTTGGAGACATGAAGCCGACTTGCAGCGTAAACATTGCCCCACCGACGGAAGAAACGACTGCCGCAAAGCAGAAGATAAAGACTTTGTACATTGAAACGTCATAACCAGAAAAACGTACACGTTCTTCTTTTTCACGCATTGCAGAAAGTAAGCGACCTAACTTTGAGCTGAGAACAAAGCGACTGATCATGATGACTGCGATGAGTAACAATGCATTGATGTAATACAGAACGTACTTTGCCTCATCCGTACGGATGTCCCAGCCATGTAATGTCTTGAGATCAGTAATACCGTTAATACCGCCAGTAAAGCCTTGTTGACCAATAATCAAAATTGTCAAAATCGCCACAATCGCTTGCATGATGATAGAGAAATACACGTCTCCTACACGACGAGTAAACATTGCAAAACCAATAATAAAAGCCAATAAAATTGGAATAATTACAATCGCGAATAGGGTAAATGTGAAACTATGGAATGGTTCCCAGAACATTGGTAGGCTGGTAATTTGATTCCAGTCCATAAAATCAGGAATACCGGGTGTGGTTTGAGCTGCTGTGGATTGCATGTCAGAAGCTTCAAGTTTGAGGAACATAGCCATACAGTAGCCACCGATCCCAAAGAAAATACCCTGACCTAAACTCAAAATGCCGCCGTAACCCCAGCACAGCACTAAACCAATCGCAACAAAAGCAAACGTAAGATATTTACCCATTAAATTAAGACGGAAAACATCTAAAAACATGGGCATTACAAATAGGATCAGTACTGCCAATATAGCCAGTCCAATCGCACCTTCTTTACCGCCTAACAAGGCATTCATTGGATTACTCATATCAATCTCTCCTGAATACCTATTTACGAACTTTGATTGAGAACAAACCTTGAGGACGTAACATCAAAATGATGATGACCGTCGCTAAGGTAATGACTTTGGCAACAGAGCCTGAAAGGAAGAACTCTAGGATTGATTGGGCTTGTGCAATACTGAAAGCCGAAGCGATAGTGCCTAATAGACTTGCAGCTCCACCAAACACCACAACCAAGAACGTGTCTACGATATAGAGAGAGCCTGCAGTTGGACCAGTTGAGCCAATTGTCGTAAACGCCGCACCAGCAATACCTGCCAAACCACAACCTAACGCGAATGTTAGACTGTCCACACGCTTTGTATTAATACCAACGGCACCACTCATGAAACGGTTTTGGTTTGTCGCACGAAGCTGTAAGCCCCAGCGAGAACGATAAATAAGGAAATAGACGAAAGCAGTCACGGTGAGTGTGACACCGACAAGGAATAAGCCATTAATAGGAATATCAATCGTCTCTGTCGGTTGATAAGAGCCCATAAGCCAATCAGGTAGTGTTGGACTCACTTCTTTGGGACCAAATGTAGAGCGAAACACTTGTTGCATGATTAAGCTCAAGCCCCAAGTTGCAAGCAAAGTATCGAGTGGCCGCTGATAAAGCCGACTAATCATGAGCCGTTCGACCATATAGCCGATAATGCCTGCTGTCAGAAAAGCTGCCACAATCGCTACAATAAAATAATAAGGAAGCAACTGAGGAAAATAGCTTTCAGTCAGGGTTGAAATGACAAATGTGGTATACGCGCCTATTGTGAGGAATTCACCATGTGCCATATTGATGACACCCATTTGCCCAAAAATAATTGCAAGGCCCAGTGCCATTAACAACAGCACACAGAAAACAGAAAGACCATTAAAGCCTTGCATCGCAAATATTGCACCGAAGTCAGCTAAAGATAAATCCATCGCCTCATCCTCCAAGCTTTAAATAATAGGTTTGAAATGAAAAGATCAGGAGAGGGCTCTCCTGATCATGTGCTGTCGATTAGTAGCCTTTAGGGAACGGATTAGGCTTGATTAAACCTTTTGATTCGTAGACCACTTTGAATTGACCATTGGTTTGCACTTGTGCAATACGTGATTTGCTCCATAAATGATGATTGGCATCAATTTTCACGTAACCTTCAGGCGCATTTTTCATTTCGATGCCTGGAGAGGCTTTGGTAACTTTGGCAACATCAAAACTACCAGCTTTTTCAACTGCGGCTTTCCATAACCACGGACCAAGATAAGCGGCTTGAGTCACATCACCAATTACTGCTTTAGGACCGTATTTCGCTTTAAATGCTTTTACGAAAGCTGCGTTACTTGGATTATTTAGACTTTGGAAATATTTCATTGAAGAGTAGAAGCCCTTCATATTTTCGCCACCAATCCCCAGTAATTCATCTTCTGTCACAGAGAAGGTGAGCAGTGTTTGCTTATCGCCAGTCACGCCTGCAGCTTTCATTTGCTTATAGAAGGAAACGTTTGATCCACCCACCACGGCAGCAACAATTGCATCTGGTTTACGAAGTTTGGTTTTGTTAATTAAAGAACCAAATTGCGTATGTCCAAGCGGGTAGTATTCTTCACCGACGACTTTACCTTTCAACACTTTTTCAATGTGTGTACGGGCAATTTTCATGGTTGTACGTGGCCAAATATAGTCAGAACCGATTAAATAGAATGTTTTGGCTTTTTTCTCACGTGCAAGCCAATTCAGAGACTCAAGCACCTGTTGTGTAGCTTCTTGACCGGTATAAATCACATTTTTAGATTGTTCTAGACCTTCATAGAATGTTGGGTAATACAGAAGTGAATTATTTCGTTCAATAATAGGTAATACGGCTTTACGAGAAGCTGAAGTCCAGCAACCAAAAATTGCTGCAACACGATCCTTTTCAGTTAATTTTCGGGCTTTCTCAGCGAAAGTTGGCCAGTCAGATGCACCATCTTCTTGAACAATTTTAATCTGACGACCTAATACACCACCTTGTTTGTTGATCTGCTCAATGGCTAAGCGTTCTGCTTGGATGGCCCCTGTTTCAGAGATTGCCATCGTTCCTGTCGCTGAATGAAGCTGACCGACATAGACGAATTTATCATTTACGTTAAGTTTGGTTGTATTTACTTTTGCTGTCGCTGGAGCACTCGCAGTGGTCAAGACAGGTGCCAGTAAAAAAGGAACAGCGAGTAGTCCTGCGAGTAAGCCAGATGTTTTAACTTTAGATTTTAAGGTCATTGGTGTTCCCCTGATGAAGTGGATAAGGCCATTGCGCGATTTATTGTTTGCGCTTGATATGGACTTAAGCCTAAGGGGTGTTAAAAAATGAGCATATACGTCACTTTACGTATATCGATGTTCCTCAAAATGTTTTTTGATGAAATTTAAGCTGGGCATAGATTTTGCTAACTGTAAGGGTCTATTTAAATTGCCTAGCTTTATGGTTTCATCTAGCAATACTCCTCAAGCACCGCAACGGGTGATTCATACACGCCGTAAATACAATACTTGGGTGGTTGATGAGAGTATTGAAGACTATGCACTACGCTACGCACCGAGGTCAGTAAGACGGTGGTCCCTTTGGACGGTGACCAATACAGCGCTTGCAGCAGTCAGTTTTCTAGCGATGGAAGCGCTTGGTGCAACCATGTTATGGCAATACGGATTTAGCAATGCATTCTGGGCCTTAGTGGTTGTTTCAATCATTATCTTTTTGACCAGTTGGCCTATTGGATATTACGCGGCCAAATACAATGTTGATATTGACCTACTTACACGGGGCGCAGGCTTTGGCTATATCGGCTCATCTATAACTTCAGTCATTTACGCCAGTTTTACTTTCATCTTCTTTGCTTTTGAAGCCGCTATCATGGCTTTGGCGCTTGAGCTTGGTTTAGGTGTGCCGCTGAGTCTAGGTTATTTAATTTCTGCGCTTATTATTCTGCCCCTAGTGATCAAAGGCATAGGGTTTATTAATAAAGTACAAGCATTTACCCAACCATTATGGATTTTTTTATTATTACTACCATGGTGCTTTGTTTTGGTGAAGCATCCGACTCTGCTCTCTGAAGTTGCCCTAATAGAAGGCGCGCAAAGTCGAAGTGCAGGATTCAATTTGGCTTTTTTTGGCGCATCTTGCACTGTTTTGTTTGCGCTGATTACGCAGATTGGTGAACAAGCTGATTATTTAAGATTTTTACCAGACAAAAAACATGCTCAAAAGAAATGGAATTGGGCGGTATTTTTAGGCGGTCCTGCATGGATATTGGTGGGATTCATTAAAATTTTTATGGGCATGATTTTAATGGTACTCGCCCTTAAATTTATGGTGCCGAATCATGAATTAAGCAATCCGAATTATCTATATTGGATCGCCTACCAACAAGTGATTGAGCATCCTGGTACTGCATTATTTCTTACAGTCATGTTTGTGTGTATCGCACAGTTAAAGATCAACGTAACCAACGCTTATGCTGGCTCATTGGCGTGGTCTAATTTCTTTGCACGCTTAACACACAGTCATCCCGGACGTGTGGTCTGGTTAGTGTTCAATATTTTTATTGCGCTATTGTTGATGGAGCTAGGCGTCATCCATGCGGTGGAGCGTGTATTAGGGCTTTATAGTAATGTGGCCTTGGCATGGGTGGGTGCCGTCGTTGCTGATCTCGTCATTTGTAAGCCATTGGGGCTGAGCCCGAAAGGAATTGAATTTAGGCGTGCTTACCTCTATGACATTAATCCAGTCGGTGTTGGCAGTTTATGTATTGCATCCTTATTGTCGATTTTATGCTATTGGGGATTATTTGGTGATATCGCAAAATCCTTAGCAGGATTTATTGCTTTAGGTTCAGCCATCGTCTGTGTCCCAATGCTTGCTTATTTTACTCGTGGCAAATACTACATCGCACGTCATGAAGATAAATCATTAAAACCAATAGAGACACAACGATGTGTGGTTTGTGAGCATGAGTATGAAACAGCTGACATGGCGACTTGTCCTGCTTATAACAATATTATTTGTTCTTTGTGCTGTACCTTAGAAGCTCGTTGCCATGATTTATGTAAGCCTCATGCACGGTGGTCTGCACAACTTAAGCATTTTGCAGTTTGGTTTCTACCGCGCCAATGGTTGAGATACATCAATACTAGATTGAGTCTTTATATTTTGATGATCTTTGTTCTGAGTGTGGTATTGGCAGTCAGTTTAAGTCTGGTTTATTTACAAGAACTGAGTAAATTCGGCACAGTATTTGGATCAACTCAACAGCATGAGTTGCTGATGCTATTTGTGAAAATTTATGCCGTATTATTTTTACTGTTATGTGTTGCAGCATGGTGGTTGGTACTCAATGATGAAAGTCGCCGACAAGCTCAGCTTGAAAGTAATATGCAAACACAACTGCTCATGGACGAAATTGAAGCGCATAAAATTACAGATCGGCAATTACAAGATGCACGAACTCAAGCTGAAAAAGCCAATGAGGCCAAAAGTCGTTATGTTGTTGGGATTAGTCATGAACTGAGAACACCTCTAAATAGTATTTTAGGATATAGCCAGTTACTCAATAAACAAGAACAACTTTCTGAACAAGGAAAAGCTGCGCTGGGCGTGATTCGTCGTAGTGGGCAGCATTTAACGTCCTTGATTGATGGTTTACTTGATCTTGCAAGGATTGAAACAGGTAAAATTTCTTTAGAAATGTCGAATATTGAATTTCCGAATTTTCTCCAACAAATCGTGAATATGTTTGAGCCACAATTCCAACAAAAACAACTGAAATTTACGGTCGAAATTAGTGAAAAAATACCACAATACGTGCGTATAGATAAAAAAAGACTTGAACAGATCCTTATCAATTTAATGGGAAATGCTTTGAAATTTACGCTCGAAGGAGAGGTGAAATTTCGAGTAGATTATCGCTTTCAGACGGCATATTTTGAAATTCATGATACGGGATGCGGGATTGCTGAAGAAGATCTAGAGCGAATATTCCAGCCTTTTGAGCGCGGACAAAATGTCGTACAAGGGAGCTTTGCAGGAACAGGTTTGGGTTTACCAATTGTTAAACTATTGGTGGATATTCTCGGTGGGGAGCTAAAGGTAAGCAGTGCGTTAAAAAACGGTTCAATTTTTAAAATAAAACTATATTTACCTTCAAAGTCGGTCATTCATCCCATTGCTGATGTCGCATCGAATACAGTATCTGGCTATATGGGACATCGCCGTAAAATATTGGTCGTAGACAATGAAGCAACTGATCGTGGACTAGTTTTAAACTTCCTTAAACCTCTCGGCTTTATTCTTGAAGAAGCAGAATCGGGATTGCAATGTCTAAGAAAAGTCCCTGAGTTTCGACCAGATTTAATTTTGATGGATTTGAGTATGCCATTGATGGGAGGGTGGGAAACTGCGAAATTATTGAGAAATAATAAAATGACCAACGTTCCCATCATCATTATTTCCGCAGATGCCAATGAACGAATGCAGAATCCTGAAACCGATGTATTGAATGAAGACTTTCTGGTCAAACCCGTGGACTTAAATCTGCTACTGAACAAGATTGGAGATAAATTAGGCTTAAACTGGCTTCATCAGAATGAGCCGAATCAAGCCGCAGAAGAACCTCAAAAACAGGTTGAACCCTTACACCATGATGGCAACGCTTTATCTGTCAGCGTGATTGATGAGGATGATGTAGCACCAGAACAAGCGCTAATCAAACTAGAAGATTATTTGAGTATTGGTTATATCCGTGGAGCCAAAGAGATGCTCGAAATTTGCAAGAAACTCAATGTCTGTGATCCTTCTATATGGCAGCACATAGAATTTGATATTCAACGCTTCGATACCCAACGTGCATTACAACGATTATACGAGCACCTATCTGATATCAGATCTGATTTGGAAGGGAGTTAAGCTATGTTAGAAAGTATCTTAATTGTGGATGATATTCCTGAAAATCTAAGTTTATTACATGAGAGTCTTGATCAAGCCGGCTATCAGGTCTTAGTTGCCACTAATGGTTTTACTGCTATTGAAATTGCGCACCGTTCACAGCCAGATATGATTTTATTGGATGGGAGTATGCCTGAGATTGATGGTTTTGAAACCTGTATCCAGCTTAAAGCGAGTCCAATGACTGAGCACATCCCTGTCATATTTATGACGGGTTTGACGGAAACCGAACATATTGTAAAAGGCTTTCAAGTTGGGGGCGTAGATTATGTGACAAAGCCACTGAATATCGATGAAGTACAAGCACGTGTCAAAACGCATTTACTGCAAGCCCGTTTAATGCACCAACAGAAACAAATGCTCGATGCAACAGGCAGTGCAATTTTGTCGATGAATATGGATGGGGAAATTATTTGGCAGACACCTGTAGTGCAAGGTTTATTAACGCAACATGGAATTGATATTGCTCATTTTAGAAAGAGTATAAATCAGTGGTTAAAAGCACTTTTCCAGCAATCGTATCAAGAAGAAATGCTACATGGTCAATATGGTCATGGGCATCAGCAATTACAATTAAATTTATTGACCAAGCTGAAAGAAGGACAATTACCTAAACATGTTTTGGTTCAGATCAAAGAGCAAACACACATGCCAAGTGTTGAAGAGATCGCTCAAGCTTGTCCGAATTTAACACCACGTGAAGCTGAAGTTATGCATTGGGTAACACTTGGCAAAACCAACCGAGATATTGCAGAAATTTTGGAGTTGAGTCCACGCACCGTCAATAAACATTTAGAGCACGTTTTTGAGAAGCTGTTTGTGGAAACGAGAACTGCTGCGGTGTTACATGTGATGTCAGCTTGTCAAAATCAAGCAGTCGTATAGAACTCATCGTTTCTAGCAAAATCTTTAAATCGCTATACCAGCTGATAGTGATCTTTCACTCTCCCTTCATTAACCTCTTTTTATCCTAAGATAAAAAGAGTAAATAAAATGAGTATGATCAATTCACTTCAAATCATAGACCAAATGTTTGAGGCATTTAGGTCTCAAGATTTACAGGCTGCTGTTGCAACAGTAACTGAGGATACGGTATGGATTCACCATGGCTCACAAAAACTGCCATCAATTCGATTTGAAGGAAAAACGGGTGTAGAACAGTTCTTCAATACCAATTTCACAACCATGCATGTCGCATACTTTGATATTTTACGTATGGTCAAAGAAGGTAACAAAGTGGTGGTTTTTGGACGCGAAAAATTTACGATTGATGGTCAAGATGGTGAATTTGAGCAAAAATGGGTACAAGAGTACACCATTGAAAATGGACTGATTTCAAGAATGGAAGAATATGCGACATCGGTGAATGACAATGATTACCTAGTTGTAAAATAATAGTCAAAGATGGACATAAAATTAGATGGTCTCATGATCTGTATAACTGAGATGCATAAGCACCAGATTCAATGTGATATTTCAATTTGATCAAACTTAAACACATCACAATTAGGTCCACTGCCAATCCGATCCACCACCGCAAAATCACTCGGGCTTTCCAATGTTAAAAGTGGATGATGCCAAGTCCCTGCCCGATAGTTCACACCTTGAGAGCCATTGGTTATAAAAGCTTGTAGGTTTGAAATATCGGGCTGATTCGCATTTAAGACTGGTGCAACCACTATTAAAAACTTTTGTCCCTGCATCGGGATAAAAGCTTGTGATCCATGAGGATGACGTTCAAGCATCGAAATTTTGAACGGAATATTGGTACTTTGAATATTTCGAAAAATACTAATCCCGGCTTTGGCATCGCCAATAATTTCAGTGGTTACTAAAGCATGATAGCGCTCTGTATGCGCATCGTTAATATGAAAATAATCATTTCCTTGGCAAGCAATGACGTCACCAAAAGGTGCAAAATTTTCGGAGGTTAAAGGTTGTAGGGTAATGGTATGCATCATAAAAATTCTCTGAAAAGAAACTGCATTTTCAATTTAGAATTGAGTCGAAAATGCAGTCAAAATAAGATCACTTTAAAAGTAACAAATGCTCAACTAAGGATTCACTTTACCCCAGAGGCGTATACGACTAATCCCACCATCAGGAATCATATTTACCCGAATATGAGAAATTTTTTCGTGTCCCAACACTTCATTTACAAAGTTATGAATTTGATCCATTTGCATTGGTTGAGCATCTAATAAGAAAGGCCAAAACATACTTTGTGGAATCAATTGAGGATCCGTTGCATCTTCTATATAAATGGCTTGAATGGACACTTCAGCAGGATAATTTCCTTTAAAGTGGGCTGTATCAATCTCGATCTTTTCAATGTGACCAGCTTGCCCTAAAGCTAAAATACACCAGTCGAAACCGGGTGCACGACGGCGTGCGGTTTCCCAACCATCACCCATATTAACCCCACGTCCTGGATTGATCAGATTACGTGGATGTCCGAAGTGTGCATCACTATAGGCAATAACACGTCCACCATTTTCAAGTGCAAGCAGGTCGAGGGTTTGGCTTTGATCTTGGATTTTAACGCTGACTTCACCATATACGCGGAATCGTGCGATACCCCCATCTGGAAAAATATTTAAACGAAGATGGGTAAAGATCTGATTCATTGAAACTTCAAAGACATGGTGCTGACTTGGTCCCAATATACTATTTGGTAAAATTTGGTGCCATTCAGCATCATCCAAGTTTTCATTTGGTGCATAACACCCTTCTACTGAAGCAGAAGCGGGATAATTACCACTAAAAAAAGTAGTATCAATATCAAGTGCTTTAATTTTACCTGCAACACCTAACTGAACAATCGCCCAATCATAACCACTGTGACGCTTACGACGGGTTTCCCATCCATCCATCCACTTGCCATGATCATCAAATTTACCTTCTACAAAGATAGGCGCATCAAACTGAAGCATACGTTGAGCTTCAGCAAAAAAATCATCAGAACATGTTGTGACTTTTGCACCAATTCGGGCATCTGCAAGGTTAGTAAGTTGCTGTAAATGAGTAGGGATTTCAAATTCCGGTGCCAATAGTGTTGCCATGTCATCTTCCATTATTACTTTAAAACTTGATTCTTATCAAAAGAATGCATTCTTAGAATCATAATGCGTTGTTATGTCGCATCTGCTTAAGGGCTTTAAAAAGAATGCACAGCATGTGCCAACCTTGCACTTATGTAGCGCTATATTGGTGGAAATGGCACGTTTTTCGCTTTAAGCAGTGGGTTAAAGCAAAAAAAATTGTGGAAGTAAAAATGAATATCACCATTATTGGTGCCGGAATGGCAGGATTAACGACCGGAATTGCGCTGAAAAAATTTGGTCATCAAGTTTCAATATATGAACAAACTGAAAAAATTTTACCCGTGGGTGCTGCGATTTCATTGTGGTCAAATGGTGTGAAATGTTTGAACTATCTAGGACTCACGGATCAAGTCGCTCAACTTGGTGGGAAAATGGATCACCTTGCTTATGTCGATGGGCTCACGGGTGATGTCATGACGCAATTTAGTTTATATCCATTGATTGAAGAAGTCGGGCAGCGACCTTATCCAGTTTCTCGTGCTGAATTACAAAATATGTTAATGGATGAGTTTGGACGTGAAGATATTCATCTTGCAAAAAAAATGATCGGACTTGAGGATCAAGGTGATGACGTCAAAATCCATTTTGCTGACGGAACACAAATAACCACGGATTTATTGGTCGGCGCGGATGGCACTCATTCGATCACGCGTGCCTATGTTTTAGGTGAGCAAGTTGAGCGTCGTTATGCCGGTTATGTGAATTGGAATGGGTTGGTCGAAATTTCTGAGTCGCTGGCACCTGCTGATCAGTGGACCACCTTTGTGGGAGAAGGGAAGCGAGCTTCTTTAATGCCAGTCGCAGGTAATCGTTTTTATTTCTTCTTTGATGTACCACTTGAATTAGGTTTGGAAAATAATCGTAATCAATATAAAAAATTATTGAAACAATATTTTGACGGTTGGTGTCCGCAAGTACAAACTTTGATTGATGCTATTGATGAACAGCGAACCAATCGTGTTGAAATCCATGATATAGAACCATTTGCAGATTTCTATAAAGGGCGAGTTGTGATTGTTGGCGATGCAGCACATAGTACAACACCTGATATTGGGCAGGGCGGTTGCCAAGCGATGGAAGATGCCATTTATTTGGCTCGGGCATTACAGATTAATACATTGGGAATTCAGGATGCGTTAAGACGTTATCAAAACAAACGTAATGAACGCACTGCTGAAATGGTATTGAGAGCGCGTAAACGTTGTGATGTGACGCATATGAAAGACGAATCGATTACTCGTGAATGGTATGAGGACTTAAGAAAAGAACAAGGACCTCATATTATGAAAGGTATTATCAGTAATATTGTTGGAAATCCTTTGGATTAAGAGATTTTAACTAAAAGGGCTAAATGCCCTTTTTAAGTATTTAGATTCAGTTGGAATAAGACGAGATTGCGCCAAGATCCAAATTTTTGTCCGACTTCTGGTAAATAGCCTGTTTGTTTAAATCCAAAGTATTCATGTAATTTGATGGATGCAAAATTTTCATGATCTATAGCAGCGATCATGACATGAATTTTATGTTGGCTTGCGTGTTGAATTAAATGTTGGAGTAAAGCTTTGCCTAAACCCAAACGTGTAAAATTGGGATGAATATACACAGAGTGTTCGACAGTTTGTCTAAAACCACTGATCGCTCTAAATGTACTATATTCAGCATAACCTGCAATTTGTTGGGTGAGTTCGTTTTCAACCACAAAAATAGGGAAATGATCTATTAGATGCTGACGATACCAATTCTGATAATAATAAATGTCTTGATCTTGCTCATTCCATGTTGCAAAACCATTCAGAATTTCATCGTTGTAAATATCTTGGATTTGAGTTAAATCCTGTTCAGTTGCGAAACGAATTTTAAAAGACATTTTTTATTCTAATCGTCAGTATTTATAACTTTATTTTGATTATTGAGCATAAAAAAAGCAAGACACTAGTCTTGCTTTTTTATTATAAATATCAATTAGAAATGATATTTAACCAATGCGCTTACATCGTTTTGGTCTTGACCTTTTTGACCGAATTTATTGTTCCAAACAGAGTGTTCAACACCTACATACAATTTGGTTTTTGGAGAGATATGTTTACCAACATTCCATTTATATTGGCTTGTCCAGTTCAATTCACTCGCATGACCAGGACCTTCATTTGTAGACCAATCAAGGAATGCATCTGCCAAGAATTCTTCATTGCCTAGCTTGAATGGAACAGCGTAAGTGATCGTCATTTGGTAGTCATCTTCAGTCAAGTCATTGTCAACTCGATAGAAGTTAATATTTGCATATTGCGTGTAAGGAATATCTAAAGCAAAGCCTACGCCATACAAGAAGTTATTGAACTCAGTATTGTTGTTATAACCAGCGTTGTGTTCCCAAGTCGTTGCAATCAATACATCTTTGATTGGACCAGCGCTTAGTTTTTGGCCAGAAACTTCACTTAAACTTAATCGTGGAGCTAATTCAAGGTAAGTTGAATCGCCATCTTTTCCGCCCCATTGTTGATCGACGAAAAAGAAAACATCCGAGTACTTAAGCTTTGCAGCATATTCAGCAGTGATGGTATAGCGTTCACCTTCTTGTTGAGAGAAAGGGTTTAGGTAGTTATCGCCATAAAGACCAGTTAGGCTGAAATCTTGCCAAACAATTGGACTTGCTTGAGTAAACGCTGCTGTAGAAGCTAATGCGCAAAGTGCTGCGATTTGATTAAGTTTCATAAAAGAATCCCCAGAGAAAGCGGTAACAGAATAACGATTCTTTTGCAAAAATAAAGCCAAAAGTGGATGAAAGGAAAAATTAATGCCCACGTATGCAGGCATTGATACAAAGATGGTTTAAATTAATGATGAGAATCAATTATTTGTTTACTTTTAATACTAATTTTCGGTCCAAATAATTTTAAGTGATTAAATAATATATTGAGGACTATCGCCATTAAGCAGGTTGAGCTAATACCCGAATGGAACAAGGTTTGGACCCATTTTGGGAAGTCGGAATAGAACGAATGGTCAATAATGGGTACCATTCCTGCAGCAATTGAAGTCGCGACAATAATTAAGTTTTTCTGATCGTTATAATCAATTTTTGCCAGTGTACGGATACCACTCGCGGCTACTGTACCAAATAAAACAAGGCCAGCACCCCCAAGTACAGGGACAGGAATCGCTGCAATAAAACGCCCCATTACTGGGAGTAATCCAAGTACGACCAGAATTATCCCGCCAGCAGCGACAACATAGCGACTTTTAATCCCTGTTATTGCAACTAAACCAACGTTTTGCGCAAACGCACTTTGCATAAATGAACCAAAGATCGGTGCTGCTGCACTTGATAACATATCTGCGCGTAGACCATCTGAAATACGCTTTGAATCTACATCGGTACCGATAATTTCACCGACTGCAATAATATCAGCTGTAGTCTCAGTCATAATCACGAGGGTAACAATGATCATGGAAAGTATTGCTGTAAACTCAAAGGTCGGCATACCAAATGCAAAGAAGCTAGGAACCTGTAACCAATGACCTTCCCCAACTTTGCTAAAATCACCAAAGCCAAACATAAATGCTAAGACAGTGCCAAGAATAATTGCCAGTAAAATTGAAAGGCGTCGAATTGTGGCACTGCCAGCCATATTCAATATTATGACGATTGCAAGCGTCGCTAACGCTAAACAAATATTTTCAGCACTTCCCCAATCAGGGGCACTTTTATTGCCGCCCATCATCCAACGCACAGCAACTGGCAGGAGTGATAAGCCTATGATTGTAATTACACAGCCTGTAACAACTGGGGGAAAAAATCGAATAATTTTAGAGAAGTAGGGCGCTAAGAAAAAACCTAAAAGTGATGCCACAATGACGGCACCATAGACTGCCTGTAATCCGCCACCTGTGGTGACAATTGCGACCATTGTGGCTACACCAGCAAAAGAAACACCCTGAACCAAGGGCAATTGTGCGCCAATATGTTTAACGCCTATGGTTTGTAAAATTGTCGCTAAGCCACCGACAAATAAAGCAGCAGCGATGAGTAGCCCAATTTCCATACCTGATAAGCCTGCAGCCGTACCCACGATCAGAGGAGGCGCTATAATACCACCATACATGGTTAAAACATGTTGTAAGCCATAAGCAGCACTTTTACCAGCACCAAGATATTCATGTTCGGGTGATTGTTGTTGTTCGTGTGCAGTCATAATAAATCCCTCTATATTTTAAATTTGCGAGTGCTCAGCTGCCACGATAGGTGGAGTAGGCATAAGGGCTAATGAGCAAGGGAATGTGATAATGTTGGTGAGCATCGGTTACTGAAAAATGAATGACGGCTTTTGGAAAAAAAGTTGGGATGTTCTGCGCTGAGAAATAAGCTTGCGTCATAAATTCGATGCTGTATTCAGCGACATCAATTTGATCGAGTCCAAAATCTGCTGCTGTCACACGTCCATCAGAATTGGTTTTGGCTACCGCTAATAACTCTCCAGACGCAGAAAAAAGCTTAACTTCAACACTACTTGCAGGACGTCCAAGGTGGGTATCTAAAATATGTGAGCTGATCATGCTTGAATTTCCTGTGAGAGGCGCAGTAAAGCAATTTCTAAAAGTTGGCGATGGACGATTCTTTTTTCAGTCTCAAAATCGTTTAGCAAGCGGTATTCCAATGCAGTCAGAATGTCTTCGCTATTTAAACCAGAAGCTTTAATCAGAAAAATAAAACCGAATTTTTTTTCATAGGCCAAGTTGCCTTTATATAACGCATCTAGAACTTCTTGATCATGTGTGATGCGTGCTTGTTCACGCCTTGAAAAAGTTTGTTCTTGTTCTGATAATTCAAGTTTTGCTTTTCTTTCGCCAATCCTTGGGTGTGTATTTAGGGCTGCTAAAATTTCATCCCATGTCCATGTAATGGCATGTTGTTCAGCACACTTTAATAGTCCTTCTCGTGTGTCAAAAGGACCGTGATGAATGATTTCCTCGCCCCATCGTGGGATATGAACACATTGCAATAAAAATGCTTTCTGATGTTCAACAGATGTTTGATTAAATTCTGAAAGCAACACAATTCAAACCTATACATTGAAACTTTAGGCTTAAATTGCAATAACAATGCCAACGTAGATTTGGTGGAAAAAGTGACTGAAAAAGATCAAAAGAGCACTTTATAAAGCACTCTTTTTCTCATGAATGTGAAATTATGGTGCGAAATGATCGATCCAATGTTGCGCAATATCTCCACGACGACAAATCCAAACATGTTCATGAGATTGAACATAGTCTAAGAACTGTTGTAGTGCCTTGAAGCGTCCTGGGCGTCCTAAAAGACGGCAGTGCATCCCAATAGACATCATTTTTGGTGCAGTTTCCCCTTCGGCATACAAGACATCAAAGGCATCCTTTAGATATTGATAAAATTGTTCACCATGATTGAAGCCACCTGTTGAACTAAACTTCATGTCGTTGGTGTCCAGAGTATAAGGAATAATTAAATGCGGATGCTGCTCGCCATTGGGATGGGTGAGCTGTGTCCAAAAAGGTAAATCATCGCCGTAATAATCACAGTCGTATTTGATTTGAGGAAATTCAGTTAAAAGTTGACGTGTGTTGGGACTATCTCGACCTGTGTACCAACCGATTGGGGCTTGTCCGAATAGCGTTTCAAGTACACTAATGGCTTGATCCATATGCTGCCTTTCGGTCTCAATATCCATATTCTGATAATGCAACCAACGTTGACCATGAGATACCACATCGTAATCCGCAGATTTAATTGCTTCGACCACATCTGGATGACGTGCCAAAGCCATTCCCACACCAAAAATAGTCATGGGTAATTGACGTTTCTTGAACTCATTATGAATACGCCAAAAACCGACTCTTGACCCATACTCATACATAGAATCCATTGACATATGCTTAGCATTAAAACTGGCAGCACCAACGATTTCAGATAAAAATTGCTCTGAACCTTGATCACCGTGCTCAATGTGGTTTTCACCACCTTCTTCATAATTTAAGACAAATTGCACTGCGATACGCGCTTGATTAGGCCAACAAGGATGAGGTGGATTCGCCCCATAACCTCTTAAGTCTCTGGAATAAGGTGCATTTTGAATCGAATCAATAAGCGCCTGTCCGCGTAAGTAAGTACTTGTCACAATGAGTAATCCTTTTATTAATTTTTTAAAATACCACTTGCATATTTTTGAGTTAGGCCCGATATTCAAAGTATAAGGACACGGTTCTGCAGACTCAAAAGTGTTCATCATTCAATGTGGAGGGACGTATTCCAAACAGCAATTGAATATGTTCGATGCAATTAGATTGCAAGCTACAAACGTGCCAAGATAAAAAGTTTTGCACAAAAATGATTCAGAAGAAGAGTGAGGATGATATTTATGAACATAGAAATCCGTACAGATAAGAATATTCAAAACAGTGAGCGATTAATTGATTATGTACGTGCAGAACTAAATACAGAGTTTCAACGCCATAGTGAAAGAATTACCCATTTTTCGGTTCATTTAAGTGATGAAAATGCCCATAAAGGCGGTGCAGACGATATTCAATGTATGATCGAAGCTCGCCCAGCTGGATTAAAGCCAGTCGTGGTCAATCACAGAGGTCATAATATTGACACAGCGATTCATGGTGCGATCGACCGATTAAAGCGTAGTCTTGAACATGTATTCGAGAAAAAAGAGAACCCTCGTGGAGCGCCCATCCAACTGAAAGAAGATGAAGTGGATGTGGAATAGCAAAAAGCCCTTCGGGGCTTTTTTTTTGAATAAAATTTTGAATGAACAGTTTTGATTTATTTAATTGAATAATGATCTGCATTATTAGGCATAATGTCGTTATAGATAAATAGTAGAGAAAGTAAATGCTAACAGCACATCAACAAGTGTTTTTACAGGCCTTAGAAGAATTAGACCTAGCACAGGTACAGCGCCTGTTAGCAGAAGGTTTAGATCCAAACTTTATCGCAGGAGAGAAAGGCCCTGCGGTTTCTGTGTGGTCAGACACTTTATTTCAATGGTGGGAGGAAATTTGTGAAGCGTATGAGCAAGGAAACGCGCTTTCAACAGAAGAAAAACAACAGAAATTACAAGTACATCTTGATATTTTAGATGCACTGATTGCAGCGAAAGCTAATTTCCATTTATGGGATGCAGAGGAATGTTACGGCCCACTTTGGGATGCTGCAAGTGCTGCTTGTGTACCAGCAGTTCAACGCTTACTTGATCATCAAGTTGATCCTAATACCAAAGATGAAGAGGGGAATACCATTCTGAGTTCAATTAGTGATTTATTTTTCGACTGCGATTTTGATACCATTGATTGGTCACAGGCTTTACCGGAAGAACGTGAGACACTCGAGTTATTACGTAGCCGTGGCGCAAAAATGACGAAAGAATTAAATTAATTTGGGTGCCCCATGACAAAATTAAAACAACTGAGCTTGATACTTTGCTCAACCGCGAGTGTAAGTGCGATGGCTGCAGATTTTGCCTTCGATCGACCTGGTACGAGTTTCAGCACAGGCATTACGCCCGTAGGTCAATTGGCATGGGAGCAGGGACTTCCAACTGCACAGTATGTTGAAAGTACTGAAAATGGTTTTAAAAATAAATCATTGCGACTCAATGCTGATGTCCTGTTGCGTACGGGATTGAGTAAGAATACTGAGCTTCAATTGGGTTGGGATGGCCCAGCGTGGGAGCGGACCCGAATCCAAAATCGAACTGATGACCATGATGGTTTAGGTGATGTTTCTGTTGGGATTAAGCATCACGTTGACTTACAAGATGATCAACTGAAAATGGCAATTTTGGCACAAGCTAAAATCGCAACAGGAAATGATCGTTTTACTTATGTTGATGATATTTACACTTTGGGCTCATCTGTTGAGTATCAATATAACGATACTGTAACGACAGGAATAGGAATGTTCTATTCAGTTCAAAATAGTGACTGGTCGGTGACTGCTGTACCTACTATTGGGTATAAAATCGTGGGTAATTTATCGGGCTATTCTGAAGCAGTATTTACCAAGAAAGAAAGCCAAGAGCGAGAGTATGGACTGGCATCTGGTTTAATCTATGCCTTGAATGATCGTGCGCAGTTAGATGCAAGCATCGGTGTAGACCTAAGTGGATCCGATCGAAGTTATCATGGTGGATTCGGTGTCTCATACTTATTCTAAATGAATAAAAAAGGAGTAGCTTACGCTACTCTTTTTTATGTTTACTTCAGTTTTGATTCAATCAGTCTTTATCCAAACGATGGGCAAACTCTGCGATATCGGTCAAAGCTTGCTTTGCTTCATCAAACCAAGCGCTAAACATTTGGAAGTTATGCCACATACCGGTGTATAACTTAAACTCAACATCTACTCCAGCTGCTTTAGCCTTTTCTTCAAATCGCGTAGAGTCGTCTAACAAAATTTCTTTTGAACCCACCTGAACCAATGTCGGTGGCAATCCTTTGAGATCTCCAAAAATTGGGGAAATTTCGGGAATTGAGACATCTACACCTTTAGGAACATAATGATTTATGCCTGCTTCTAAAGCTTCAATTGACAATAAAGCATCATGCTTTTGATTGTAGCGTAGAGATTCACTGGTCAAAGTTAAGTCAAGAAAGGGTGACATTAAAATCAAGCCACTTGGAAGAAGTTTTGGATTTTCTTCTTTTAAACGTAAAGCCAGTGCAAGTGCTAAATTGGCACCACAAGAATCGCCAGATAAAATAATATCTTTCGGTTGAGCACCTTGCTCTACCAATAATTGGTACACATCATAGATTGCTTCTCCGAGATCGGGGAAACGTTGTTCAGGTGAAAGAGGGTAATCGATATGTAGCACTTGCATTTGAGTCCGAAGTGCCATTTCAGTCATCAATGCGCGATGTGTATTTAACGATCCTAAAAAGAATGCGCCACCATGAATGTGAAAAATGAGCTGAGTCGTTTCAGGTTGAGGCAAAATTTCTTCGGCACGAATACCTGCGATTCTTAGTTTTCGAATACTGACATCTTTGGACTGTGGAAAAACACGCGTCATCTGCTCTAAGGCAACACGAAGTACGGTGGGGGGAAGATTAAAGCGACTCGGAAAGCGAAGACTCGTTTTTAAAAAAGACTCTGTTATGTATTGTTTCAAAACCGGATTGATCTTCATTGTTTTTCCATATTAATGAAATTATGTTTATTATCAGCACACAGCATTACAATGGTACACTAAATAGTCACATTCAAAAATTGCTTAAATGTTATCAATTTTTAATAATATTAAAGTCAATTCAGCAAGGGAAACAAAAAACAATGAAAAAAATTGCACTAACGTTAGGATTACTCGCTTCAGCAGTATTTGCAAATGCTGCAGATCCACTCAATGGTACCGTGTGGAATACGATTGATGAGAAAACTAAAAAAGCTAAAGCTTTTGTAAAATTCACTGAACAGCCAAACGGAACATTGAATGCAACGATTCAGAGTGTTGTCACACCGGGTCAAGAAAATTCATGTACGAACTGTGAAGGTCCCTATCACAAGAAATCTTTAAAAGGTTTAACCATTGTGAAGGGTCTTAAAAATGTAGGTGGAACGAATTACGATGGTGGTTCAATCTTAGACCCACAATCTGGAAAAACTTACAAATTGAAGGGTTCATTGAAAGACGGTGGTCAAAAGCTCGAACTTCGTGGTTTCATCGGCGTATCAGCGCTGGGTCGTAACCAAACTTGGGTACGCGTGAACTAATTTAAGATTCATAAAAAAGCCGAGTAGTTGCTCGGCTTTTTTTATTTCTTATTTCTTTAATGCTTTTATCGCATTCTCATCAAAACCTACTACATAACCTGATTCAGTAGTGATCACTGGTCTTTTAATAAGGCTCGTATGTGTAGTCAGTGCTTCAATCAAACCCTGTTCAGATGCAAGGGCAATTTCTTGATCTTCCTCAGATAATTTACGCCAAGTCGTTCCCTTTTTATTGAGGACAAGTTCAGCACCAAGATCATTTAGCCATTTTTGTACTGTTTCAGCATCAATACCTTGTTTCTTATAATCGTGGAACTCATAACTAAGCCCCAACTCATTGAGTAAATCGAATGCTTTTTTCATCGAGTTGCAATTTTTAATGCCGTAAACTTTAATCATCTCTAACAGTCTTATTCATTGTGATCAGTCTAGAGCTTAGCAAAATTTACGCAAAAACATAAATGGGATCAGAATATTTTAAATAGGTTTGAAATCTACAGTGTGGCTTTATGGTGGTTATCAATAAAATGGTGGAAAATTTCTTATCTTAAAATTTGTATTGATCTTTTAAATAGAGAAAACCCGCATTAAATCATCCTGATCATGCGGGTCTCAATTCAACGTCCAATGTCTTCATCCTTGGAAAATAAACCGAAATTTATTTTCTTTTCATCCTACGGCTTCCAATCCCTATTGTCATCCTGACATGTCCCTGTGCCGTGCGACAATAATGCACTGAATTAGTCGGAATAAAAATACGTTAACACGACAAGATTTGTGAGCAATTAGCGTACATTTAGTAAACAGTTGTTCACTCAGTTTGCACGGCACTAAATTTTATAATCGATAATGACAGGGGCATGATCGCTAAACCACGTTTCTTTATATACCCATGCATTCACAGTACGATCTTTCCAATCTGGTGAGCAAGCTTGATAGTCAATCCGCCAACCCACGTTCTTGGCACGGGCTTGTCCTCGGTTTGACCACCATGAATAAAGTTCTGCTTCTTTACGCACTTCACGGAAGGTATCGACATAGCCTAAATCATCATAAATATGATCGAGCCATGCACGTTCATGTGGTAAACAACCTGAAGCTTTTTGATTGCCTGACCAGTTCTTAATATCAATGCGTTTATGTACGATATTGTAGTCACCGCAAACAATCACAGATTTACCTTCATCACGCCATTGTTTTAAGATCAGCTTATATTGATTTAGAAAGTGATCTTTACGTGCTTGTGCTTCTTCACCAGAAGAACCTGATGGTAAATAGAGTGAGCAAATATGAGCTGTTTTCTCTAAGCCTAGATCAAATTCTGCTGAGATAAAACGACCTTGTGAATCAGCCAATTCAAAACCCAGACCATCGGTAACTGAGATAAACGGCAAACGACTATAGATTGCGGTACCAGCATAGCCAGGACGCTCAGCTGGGAATAGGTGTGTATACCAACCTTCTGGCTTAAATTTATCTGTCCATTGTTCGTGTGTAATACGGGATTCTTGCATGCAAATGACATCGGCATCTGAAGTTGCCATCCAGTTAAAAATTCCTTTTTTTTCTGCAGAACGAAGACCATTTACGTTGATTGATACGACACGTAAAATTTTTTGATCACTAGGATAGCTACTCTTTGGTATCATGCTCGAGTTTAACCTCAATTTAATAAATGGAGCACCTCATGACAGCGCAAGCGGCATTTAATCCACAAGCTTTTATCGAACTGGCATTATCACGTGGTGTGCTTAAATTTGGTGAGTTTACTTTAAAATCAGGTCGTGTGAGTCCTTATTTTTTTAACGCCGGTTTGTTAAATGACGGTGAAGCCTTAACTGGCTTGGCTTCTGGCTATGCAGCAAAGTTAACTGAATGCGAACACGTTGAAGTGATATTTGGCCCTGCATATAAAGGGATTCCATTTGTAGCTGCAACGGCTGTAGCATTGTCACAAAACCACGGTGTAAGTGTACCTTGGGGCTTCAACCGTAAAGAAGCTAAAGATCACGGTGAGGGTGGTGTGCTTGTGGGTGCTTCGGTAGAAGGTAAAAAGGTATGGATCATTGATGATGTGATCACTGCGGGTACAGCCATTCGTGAAGTTGTGACCATTTTAAAAAATGCAGGCGCGCAAATAGCGGGTGTATTGGTTGCGCTTGACCGTCAAGAAAAAGGTCAGGGTGAATTGTCTGCGATTCAAGAAGTTCAAAAAGAGCTTGAAATTCCTGTGCATGCGCTGATCACAATGAAAGATTTAATGGATTACTTAGATGCTAAAGGCGACAAAGATGCTTTAGCGAAAATGGAAGCGTACCGTGTGAAGTACGGTATCTAAGTCTTATAAAGTTATACTTAATATTAATGTGAAACATTGCTTAATAAATAAGCGTGGAACGTGAAGAATCTATAAAAAAGCCCAGATCTATAGGTCTGGGTTTTTATATCGATATAAGTTGTTGATTTGTATTTAATAAAAAATCATTTCGTATAAGGTGTATTATGTTAATTTTAAGAAATCTAAATACTCTTTTGATTCACACGCTTTGAAAGCTCTTCTGCACTTTCTACACGTTCAGAGTAACGGTCAGTGAGATATGAGGACTGTCCCCTGGTTAAAAGCGTAAATTTATAAAGTTCTTCCATCACATCGACAATCCTCATGTAATAAGAAGAAGGCTTCATACGACCATCCTCTTCAAACTCTAGAAATGCTTTAGGGACTGAGGACTGATTTGGTATCGTGATCATACGCATCCAACGCCCTAAAATACGTAATTGATTTACAGCATTAAAGGATTGCGAACCTCCACAAACTTGCATTACAGCTAAGGTTTTACCTTGCGTTGCACGGATTGCACCCGCTGCTAATGGAATCCAATCAATTTGAGCTTTCAATATCGAACTCATTGAGCCATGACGCTCAGGAGAGCACCACACCATGCCTTCTGACCATGCTAAGAGTTCATGGAGTTCCTTAACCTTTGGATGTTGCATATCACCATCTTCAGGGAGGGGTAGCCCTTTTGGATGGAAGATTTTCACTTCCGCACCAAAATATTCAAGGATTCGACCAGCTTCCTGAACAGCTAAACGGCTATATGATCTATCACGATTTGAGCCATACAAAAGCAGTATTCTTGGTGGATGTTTAAGGTTCTTTGCCTGAACTTTTTCTAAAGTCGGTTTTTCTAAAAGACTAGGATCAATATTCGGTAGGTTCATTCGACTCATGCCTCTTTAAACACTTTTTTTCTCAGCCATAGCGAAACTGTCACTAAGGCAATCAATACAGGAACTTCAACAAGCGGACCAATCACGGTTGTGAAAGCCACAGGTGAAGCTAATCCAAAAGTGGCAATCGCTACAGCCAGTGCTAATTCAAAATTGTTGCCTGCCGCAGTAAAGGAAATAGCAGTTGTTTTAGGATAATCGTTACCCATCCACTTACTCATAAAGAAGCTGATGAAGAACATCGCAACAAAGTAAATTGTCAAAGGAATAGCGATCCTAAGTACATCTAGAGGAAGGCTAACCACTTCACCACCTTTAAGACTGAACATGGCTACAATCGTGAATAAAAGGGCAATAAGGCTGATTGGGCTAATCTTTGGGATAAATTTATCCTGATACCAAGCCAAACCATTCTTTTTAACCAAAATCAGTCGGGTTAAAAACCCAAGTAAGAACGGAATACCTAGATAAATAAGAACAGCATGGGTAATTGTCCAAAAGCTCACATGAATGATTTGTGCTTCTACCCCAAAGAATGGTGGTAAGAAGGTTAAGAATAACCAGGCATAAGTACTAAAGAATAAGATCTGGAAGATACTGTTAAACGCGACTAAGGCAGCGACATATTGATTATCCCCACATGCCAGATCGTTCCAGACGAGGACCATCGCAATACATCGGGCTAAGCCTATGAGAATTAGGCCAGTCATGTATTCAGGATAGGCATGTAAAAAAATGATTGCCAAACCAAACATTAAGCAAGGTGCTATTAGCCAGTTTTGAACGAGAGATAATGTAAGGGTTCGCTTGTCCTCAAAGACTTTAGGCAAAGTCGCATAGTCTACTTTGGCAAGTGGTGGATACATCATCAAAATAAGCCCTATTGCGATAGGGATATTCACTGAATTAATGCTTAATTGATCGAGTACCACAGATGCTTGAGGAAAAAATACACCAATACCTACTCCTAATGCCATGGCAATGAAAATCCATAGCGTTAGATTTCGATCTAAGAATGAGAGCTTTGATCCGGACATTGAATTACTCGCATTGCATAGAGATAGATAAGTTGCTTGCAGGTTTATTCAGTATTTCATCATTTAAGACATTGAGCACTGCATTTACCCATTCTGGTAAATCAGGATTTAATCGGTAATACACCCATTGTCCCTTGCGCTCATCTAGCAAAATTGAGAGGTTACGGAGTAAAGCCAAGTGACGAGAAATTTTGGGTTGGCTCAGTTGTAAGATCTCTGTGATTTCACAAACACATACATTTTGTCTTGCTAAAATAATTTTTAAAATATCTAGACGTGTCGGGTCAGATAGGCATTTAAAGAAATCTGCTTGATCCATCATCTACACTCCAATATATGCTATTGCGAATATACGCATATCCATATATAAATGCAATATTATTAAGTTCCGAGTTAATCCAATGTCATCGAAAGTTAAGATCTATCACAACCCAGCTTGCGGAACATCAAGAAATACATTAGCTCTCATTCGAAATACAGGAGAAGAACCTGAAATTATTGAATACCTTCTTACCCCTCCGAGTAAGATTGAACTCATTAATTTAATTGAAAAAGCAGGGATTTCTGTACGTGAATCCATTCGTAAAAATGTAGAACCCTTTGAAACGCTCAAGTTGGATCAGCAGCACTGGACAAATGAACAGCTCATTAATTTTATGGTTGAGTATCCAATTTTAATTAACCGTCCATTTGTAGTGACTGAATTAGGTGTAAAACTATGTAGACCATCTGAACTCGTTTTAGATATTTTATCTGCACCTCAAATAGGTGCTTTTACTAAAGAAGATGGTGAAATAATCATCGATAAAAATGGTAAGCGGATTAAATAAATCCGCCTCATTTAACATAATAGAGCTTATGCGAAATGCAATTAAAATAATTATTTAAAATCAATTGCTTAAAAATTTTCAACCACCCTGAAAAACAGCAAAAAACCGACTTTGAAACATGTCGGTTTCTTTTTGAGCATATTTGTCATTTTTCGCCAATAAAATTGGTTGAAAAGCGATCAAAAACCGCAATTCCCTATAAGATATATGCCTTTTAAGATCAAATTCATCCCCAATTTCTGCGGACAACTTTTGGGATAAGTTTTAATCAATTTTGTACGCCTTGGCTCACATTCATTCAGGTATTTTGCGTCTATACCGATCCCCCTCAATTTTCTATGATGAACATATAGAGAGCAGGATGCTCCAGATAACAATAAGAAATCGTAGCAATGGAATATGCAGGTACGACAGGAGTTATACCAACGCATCAAATACGTAAAAAAGCCCAACAGGATGTTGGGCTTTTTTTATGCAGATGTATTACTTTAGATTTATTTCCCTAATATAAATTGCACATTAGAACCATTAGGAATATTACTAATTTGATTTGCTATTTCGGCTCTTAAACGCATTCCCTTGATACGATCAATAGAGTGAAGGTTACTCACTTCATACTCTCCGCCTAAAACAAAAGGTATTATAGGCACTAACCTTTCATTAATACCTAACTTACCATTCTCCTCTTGCCACTCTTTTTCTAATGAATATCCTGTCAATACATTGTAATCATTTAAAATTTATTCAGTTTTTCATACATAATAAGTGTCTAAAAAATCGGTGGCTATTCAGTGTTAACTTTAATCGTGAAATAAAATTAACGTTGAAAACTATGGACAAGAAAGGAATAAGACTGGAGTAGGCATAATGGCCGTATATGAGACTGAGAAATATAACGATTCTTTGACTTTCACTAGCGATCAGATAAGTAATTTACATCAAAAAATTGATGAGTTAACTCATGATTTAATAAAAATATTGCATGCATTTTTCGAAAAATTCTCACAAGTAATTAGCATGCTTGATTGGGATTATATGGCGGTTGAGCTCTGGTTGGACTGTGGCCAATTATATTTATTTCCAGAAAAAATCGTTGATAAAACAATTTCTTTTAGTGACTTAGGTGCAACTGAAAGACTTGATCCCTATCTTACTATTTGCCTCATATCTTATCTAAAAAAATATGATGCTTATGTTGAAAATTATTATATCTCAGATGATGAATTTGAAGCATGGTATTTAGAAAATGTTAAAGAAATTGTTAATAGCCTTGATATTGCTTTGAGTGATTATAGGCTCTCAAGTTTTATTCTGAAGTCATTAAATAATCAAAAAATTGTTTTTCGTTACTTTGGTTGCTCTAGAGAAACAGAATATGGAGAAACAACAATATCAACCATTAAAAAGTGAAAATTTCTAAAATTAAAATAATACATCTTATACGCAATTAAAAATGGGAGCCTATATCCGACATAGACACCAACATCTCAAACCGTCCGCTAAGAAAATTGCATGTGCATATATTCTAAAAGCGGACATTTCTATTTTGGGCTTACATTGGAATTTCGCATAAGAGATTTTATGTTAATTACCTATTTTCATACATAGTAAGTGTCTACAAAATCGATGGCTATTCAGTGGGCACGTATCTAGATAACGTAAATCATACATATCCTAAGACAAGTGAGGAAGCTGCAAAATATCTTTTTAATTTTAATCGAGAGTTAAGATTTATGTTAAGACAAATGGATAAAACTGGAAACAGATTTGAGTGAGTTATGACAATTCAATTTATTAAAAAAGATAGGTATTATATAGATTTCACTTGCAATGAAAATGCCAAAGATGAGGGTTTATCATTTGATATTAAATTAATGATCAATGAATATTTGAATGAATTTTCTTCAGAAATAAAGAGTCAACTTTGGGATTACTTTGCAGTGGAATTTTGGTTTGATTCTGGACAACTAATATTTTTCCCAGAAATAAAACTTGATGAAACGCCTACGGAATATGATCCTTATCCTGCTGATAGGTTAGATCCTTATCTTATTGTAAGGCTTACATCGTATTTGAAAAAATATGATACCTATATAGATCATAACAAGTTTACTGAGAGTGAGCTTGAAAAATGGTATTTCGAAAACTTAAAAGAAGTTTTTAATAGTATTGATATCGCCTTGAATAATCACGAACTTTCAAAATTTATTCTAAATTCTTTAAATCGAAAAAATATTGTTTTTTATTACTTTGGTACTTCTAGAGAAATTAAGTTTGGCGAAAAAACCATATCATACGACTAAAAAGTGAAAAATTCACAAATTAACATAATACACCTTATGCGTAATTCTTATCTGCATCACACAACCTACACTCCAACAACATCCCCAACTTTTCATTCCGTCCTTGTTCAGTCATTACCCAAGGGCGATTTTGCCAAGGTGGATTATGTCGAACATGCTGATTGTGTCCACAAGCCAGCTCGGTGACCCAATGGTTTTCATCATCTAGATGAAAACTAATAATGGCTTGTTGCATGATGAATATCCTCAGAGTTAAAACGTTACTGCAATTACCGCCAACAATATTAAAACAAAGAATAGTCAAGAAGTGTTGTCACCGAACCATACCCAGCAATGCTAATGAGAATCACGCCACACAAGGCTAAGATCTTTGAATAAAAACGTTGTTGAGAAATAGCGTTAAAACCTAAATAGACCAAAGATAGTACGACAAAATCTAGAAGAATCCATGTGATGATTAACAGCGTCAAACTTAAATCTATATTTGGTGTAATTTGAATAAACTGCGGAAAAAAAGCAGTGAAGAAAATAATATCTTTTGGATTGGAAATTCCAACTAAAAACCCTTTGGAAAAACCGCCATCGATAGGCTTGATCTTTGAAGAGGCAGTTTGATTGTGCTGAAAAGTTTCTCTAAGAATTTCAAAACCTAAATAGCCAATGTAAAGACATCCTAGGACTTTGATGATGTTGAAAATATGCTCATTAAAATGCAGAACACCCTTAAGTGCAAGAATTGAAAGGGTAATTAAACATAGTGAAGCAACATTAGTGCCTACAATAGTTTGTAATGCTTTTCGATAACCGCCTTTTGCACCTGCACTGGCCACCAAAATCATAACAGGGCCTGGAGTGGCAATCATAATAATGACGGTGAAAATATATAAAAAATACTCAAGATAATTCATGAAAATACTATTTTTTAAATTTTATTTATATGAATATTATAACCTCTTTAGATTTTATTCATCTCATTTATTTAAAATATCTCATAGAGCGAAATAAATAATAAAAAAGGAAGCTTAAGCTTCCTTTTTTACTATATTATTGAATATTAATAACCTACGCTAAAGCGCTCTTGAATATGGTTATTATTTTCAAGCTCATCACTGAGCGCTACTGCGAAATCTTCTGCAGAGATTTTACTGCCTTCTTCACCAACGATAAGTTCATCTTTACCAGAGCGATATTCACCAGTTCGCTTACCAGGACCGAATTCCGCTGCAGGAGCAATAAAGGTCCAGTCAATGTCGTCCACTTGTTTTAACTTATCAAAGAACTGAATACCTGCTTCCGCCTCAGCTTTATATGCATCAGGGAAGTCTTCTGTATCGATTACACGCACATTTTGATTTGGTACAGTTAAACCGCCAGCGCCACCAACAACAATATAACGTTTAACTTTTGATTCACGAATAGCATTAAGAAGTGAATTGATATCAAGACCTTGGAAACGTACTGCACTAATTACAGCATCTTGACCTTTCAGCTCATTTACAAGTGCTTCTTGATCATTTAAATCTAAATCTACAGTTAACACACGCTCTGTATCAGAAACTTTGCTTGTATTACGCGCAATCGCTTTGACGTAGTGTCCACGTGAAACAAGCTCTTCAAGAATACGAGAACCTGCCATGCCTGTTGCACCAATTAAAACTATTTTCATAATGCCCTCATTAAATTTATAACTATGATTATTGGAGTGCTAAATATTTAGTCATCACGATTAAGAAAATGAAATCATGAATGATTAAAATGTAATATTAATTTATCTTAAAATAAAAAATATTAATGTATTAAATCTATGTTGATTTATAGTTAAAATAGGAGTGAGAAGTTGTTTAATTATTTTAAATGTAAATTTTATGTAATTATAAGGTTGAAAAATATTCATATAAAACCAGTCTAACTCTTATTTATTATTGAAGTTGGTTTAAAGAAAATCGCCATATATCATTTTTATATCCATAGCTTTCATCTTTTGAGTTTGGTGGATGCTGTAAGATAAAATCATGTAGTTGCTTTTTTTGATCGTTATTCAGAACTTCAACAATAGCTGGTTGGTCGACAATTTGATTATTTAAATTCGCAACAATGTCTTCAATCATCTTCGGATTTTTATGCGCAAGTTGTTCTAAAGTTGTGTTATTTCCCTGACCATTTAGCAGATATTGAGAAAGAAATTGTGCTTCGTTTGGTGAGATAGAATTTTGTTGAAGAAGTTCTTGTGCAAGATTGTGCTGAGTTTGGACAGATGCGGTATGCGGTAGGCTAGAAATAAGAACTTGTTTAACCTTTGGATCTAAATTTGGATCCTGAAAACGTTGCTCTAAAGCGTGACTAATTTTCTGTCGAATCAAATCATTTTCAGGTAGGGATTTCTTGAGTTCATGTTCTCGATCAGTCAGCAACATCGCATTATTCAGTGCACCTATCGCTAAGCTTTGAATTTTAGGATTTTCATGTGTTAGAAATGGCAAAATTTGTTCAGTTGCTTCTAAAGGATTGAGAGAAGTAAGTTGAGTCAGGATTTCTTCTATTGCATTTTCATCATGCTGGTTTTGTTCAAGGAGCTGAATTAAATCATGTATTTTTTCTTCTCGATTCGCATTAGATTGATCCAGTTGAAGTAACTTTTTTGCCCATACGGGTAGGTTAGTGTTGAGTTTCATATCTGCACTATTTTCAGACAAGCTAGTCGCGCGATCTTCCTTGCTTTTTAGCGTTGAAGTATTATTATTTTGATTTGATATACTTTGAGTCGTATCTGCTGTCGATTTCAAATACACCCATAAAATTACTGCACAGATCACGAAAATCAAAATAACCAAAAAAATATTTTTCTTATTCATAATATTTTAATATTAAGCTGTCGTTGCCTTCAACATCAGAGATGTGAAGGCAATATAATGGAATGATTTATTTACACTCGTGTAATTGTGAGTAAGCTACTGTTGAAAGTTCCACGCGGTGTGCTTCCTCCTAGATTACCATTACCTGTCTGAGTGTAGAGCCATTTGGTAAAGCTGTCACATCGGAACGTTCCCTTTTGCCATGTATATTTGCTACAAGCACCGTTGGAGTTATATTGTGAACAGACTTGCACAGCTGGGTTCGGTGTTGCTGAATACAGCGTGTAAGCGACATGAGGTCGTTGCTGATTTGAAATCGCAGTGATTTGATTAGCAGCAGATGAGTAAGGAGATTTATATCCAAAACTTGTTTTGGCCTTTGCTCCCCAATATTTTGTAGTTTTAAATCCACTTAAGCTGACATATTCAATCACATCTACATATGCCGGTTTGTTCATGACTTGAACAATATTGTTTGAACTTACATATACACCTGTATGCCCTAATGCACCAACGAGTGGAACGTCGAGGTCTCGACCGAGTACATCACCGACTCGTGTAGGATTGCCTGCTGCTAAAGTAATTGAACTGATAGTGAGTAAACAGAGTGTAGAAATTATTTTAATCATGGACTTGTACCTATTGTTGGAATAGCAAGTCCTGTTAGTTTTATTCAACGATGTTAACGTTTGATGTAACTTGTATTTGAAGTTGTAACAATAATTTTGTAATTTTTCTTAATAATTTAATTTGAAATAGTAATATTATTTTGTGAGTAAACCTTAATAAAAAAGTAATAATTTTAGCGTAACTATGATATTTATTTAGTTATTCTTAAGGATTAATTGTGCTTGATCAATTAGACGCTAATACTGAATCGTATAGCAATTTGACTGCTATAAAACATCAAGAAATTGATTTGAAGAATACCTTCAAAGCAAAAGGGTATCTACATTATAAATCTATAGAGGTGGATCATTTTTCTAAACTATTACTAGCTAAAGAGTTTGAAAAACTTGAAAAAGATCCTTTTGCACCTACACATACTCAAAGGTTTAGAAGATACGGAAATGCCTTAATTTTACCTTGGGAAAAAGATCTTAAGCCTATTTGGTTGCCGACAGTGCGTGATAATATAGGGCAGGAGTTATCTGGATATGATCAGGGAGGGAACAATCCCGAGCATCAGTCGATTCGTTATTTTAACGCGTTGAGCCAAGAAGCTAAATCTACGCAATATCTTAATGATTTGATTGTAGATGATTATCAACTTACTTTTGGTTTGGAAAATGCCTATCTGCCAATTTACGTGGGTGTCCATTTTGTCAAACTGCGTTCAACTCATGCCGATCAGCTAGGAATTAGTTCGCCTAATTGTTTTCATCAGGATGGTGAGCCATTCACATTTGCTCATTTGTTTTATAGGAGCAATAACATTGAAGGAGGTGAAAACTTTATTGCATCACCTCAGGAAAGAAATAAGCGTTTAGATGAGGTAAATAATTATAATATTTATCAAAAATTTACGTTGAGACAAGCTTCTGAAAGTTTTGCTGTACACGATCCAGCAGTTTCACATTATGTATCACCTATTAGAAAAATAGATCAAGGCACAAATGCTGAGGCTGGTGAGCGCTGGATGATTTTGATTGATTTCTCTCTTACAAAGCAAAAAATATGATTCAAAATTTAATAATTTCGCTTTTACCTATTCTCATTTCTCTTATATTGGGTTGGGGCATAGGTAAAGCTGCAAACGTTCAAGTTCGCAATATATTGGTTGGTCAAATTACGTTTTTGGTGTGGTTGCTCCTCATCTCTATAGGCTTTCAATTTGGCAGTGTCTTGTTTGATAAAGATCTTGGTTCAAAAATATTAATTGAAGCTTTTATTTATTCTACAGTGTTAAGTGTGATTACCTTTGGACTTTTATTTAATCGTAGCCACTTTAAGGCTGAGCACCAAAAATCATTCAAGGATATGCTCAAACCTATTACCGAATGCTTGATTGCGATTGGAATGGTGTTGATCGGGATGGGGCTATATTGGCTATTACCCAAGACTTTATCAGGGGAAATGTTAAGCGCGATACTATTGTATGTGTTGATTTTTTTAATCGGAGTGGATTTGTCTACGATTAAAATTCAAGCCCTCACTATGAATCATATTAAAGTGCCATTTTTTTCAATCATTGCACTATTTATTGCGGCTTATTTGACGAGTCATATCATGACTCAATCTTTTGTCGAACTCGTTGTGATGGGGAGTGGATTTGGTTGGTTCTCTCTTTCTGGTCCTTTAGTTGCTAAAGTTTTAGGACCTGAGCAGGGAACTTTTGCTTTGATCACAGATCTTGTACGAGAGTTTTATGCGATTGCATTGTTGTATTTATTAGGTCAGCGTTATCCAAAGCCAATCATTGGTGTATGTGGTGCCACGGCGATGGACTCGACTTTACCCTTTGTAAAAAACAATTGTTCACCATTAGATGTACAAATTGCAATTCTCAGTGGATTTTTCCTGACGCTCATTGCGCCGTTTTTTATTATTTTTTTTAGTAGTTTGATATGAATCCAAATTCTAGTGCTCAGCAGAAATAGGAAAGAGCTTCTCTGAATTTATACAATTGATCCTTTGATAGATCAGTAGATCGTTCACTAAACTTCGTTATAATCGCTTCATTGATAAAATAGAGAACAGATCATGCGCGTACTTGTGGTGATGGATCCCATCGAAAATGTAAACCTCAAAAAAGATTCGACCATGGCAATGCTTTGGGCTGCTGCACGTCGCGGTCATGAGTTAGGGTATGCACTTCAGGAAGATTTATATATCGATCAAGGCAAAGCTTTTGGTTTGATCTCACCACTTAAAGTGTTTGAGGATTATAATCATTATTATGAACTTGGTGAAAAACAGAAAGAATCTTTAGCCGCATACGATGTTGTACTCATGCGTAAAGATCCACCTTTTGATATGAACTTTGTTTATACAACTTATATTCTGGAACAAGCGGAACGTGAAGGTTCCTGGATTATCAATAAACCTCAAAGTTTGCGAGACTGTAACGAAAAGCTGTTCGCTACACAATTTCCAGAACTGCAGGTTCCGACTTTGGTAACTTCACAGCAAAGTTTAATCCGAGAGTTTATTGCTGAACATCAAGATGTGATTGTAAAACCGCTAGATGGGATGGGCGGTATGGGGATTTTCCGTTTAACTGCTGCAGGGGCAAATATCGGTTCAACTTTGGAAATGTTGACTCAAATGGGGCAGCAACCGATTATGGCGCAACGTTATATTCCTGAAATTGTGGATGGAGATAAGCGTATTCTGATGGTCAATGGTGAGCCAATTCCATATTGTTTAGCGCGTATCCCACAAAATGGTGAAACGCGAGGTAACCTTGCTGCTGGTGGGCGTGGTGAAGCACGTCCGTTGACTGAAAATGATAAGGTGATTGCTGCTAAAGTTGGACCATTCTTGCGTGAGAAGGGGCTGGTATTTGTTGGTCTTGATGTCATTGGAAACTATGTAACAGAAATTAATGTGACTAGTCCAACGTGTATACGTGAAATAGACGCACAATTTGGTACTTCTATCGCAGATACATTATTTGATGTTTTGGAAGCTGGACGTTAGCTGATCTGCAAAAAAGAGCCTAAATAGGCTCTTTTTTTTGCGTATATATTTTAAATAAATAATAGCTGGTCAATAGTCCTAGGGTGGAAAGACTTACGGTAACCCATGCGGCATTGGACCACTGGTGAGAAGACGAAACGAGAGCTGCTGTTGCTGGGGGAACAAGGAACTGCGCACATGCAGAAATTTGCAGCACTAAGCCCATACTGGATGCTGCTGCATTGACCTGTGGTGCGTATCTAAGCGTATTGGCAAAGACGGTCGTCGGAATAATGCCACCGATAAAAGAAAACAAAATAGCGCACAAATATTGCAACTCAAAAATCAACCAATAGGGTTGTGAAAATACAACCCAGCTACATAAAATTAGACTTAAAAAACTAAATTGAAGTAATTTAAAAGGAGATATGCCTTTTTGAAGTAATACGCCTGCGCCAAAGGTTCCACCTAAGTTAGATAATACAACCATTGACACCAAAATTCCTGCAAGCTTTAAATCCATATTGAATGAGACATAAAGACTGGGTAAAAAACCTGTGAGTGTGATCCATTGACTGGTATAGCAAGCAAAGATAACGGCTAGACAGAGAATGGGTGGATGGGTCACGGTGACTTTAACAATAGATAAAAAAGAGTTGGAGGTTGATGTGCTCAGTGCCTTTGTCGTTACAGTGGTTTGCTTATCGTCATAACGTAAAAAATGGTAAATCATCAAGGCAACCAGCCAACAAAAGGCACCAAATAATGCCCAAATGTGTTGCCAACTGAGCCATTCGAGTAATACAGGGATGGTCAAAATAGCAAGACTAACCCCAACTCCCATATAAGAACTCCATAACCCCATTTTAAAATTCATGGTTTCAGGCGTGCTTAGGCGTTTTAAAATTGCGGGAGCGCAAAGACTAATGGTGAGAAATCCAATGCCTTCCATAAATCGAAAAAAATAAAGGCTAATACTATGATCAATCCATAAGCCTGCAAAACTACTCATCCCCAATAGAATGAGTGCAAAAATAAGACATTTTTTGAGTCCTATTTTCTCAGATACAGCACCAATACACAGGGCAAATAGCATTCCAGCACCTTGAACCAGTGATAAGGATAGGCCTGCTTGGGTGAAACTTAGATTTAAATCTTTTTGAAGAATTGGAATAACAGCAGAAAGTTTACCGACATGAATTGCAGCAAGGTAGCCTGCCAAAATAATCCAAATGTCATAAGATGATATTTTTGACATTTGCGTTTAAAAGTCCTTTTATTCGCGAGCTGAATCTCAATGAGATATAGCAATATCATAAATAGAACTATTGCCTCATACCATTTAGACATAAGTTTATATCCAATATGGTGGTAGTGCAGATACGAAGGAACAATAGAGCCAATACTGTGGTGGTTTTTAATGTGCACATTAATCATTATTTTGGTGCGTTATAAACTAGATCGAATGGTAAAATACATAAAAAAGGCACACCTCATAATAAATCTAGTTTAAACTCTGAAATCATATGAAAAAAACAATTAAAGGGTCCGTGAAAAAAAGTAAATAAACTTTCATGGATATACGATTGTGATTACAATTGATGCCTTATATAAAATTTTCTGTTAGCTCTTAGATTTGAAGAATTAGACCGTGACACAAGCTCAGCATAAACAACCTAAACATGTCATGATGATGGCTGCAGGTACAGGTGGACATGTATTTCCTGCCCTAGCAGTTGCTCAGGAATTACAACAGCAAGGTGTCGAAGTGTCATGGTTGGCAACGCCTTCAGGTATGGAAAACCGCTTGCTTAAAAATCACCAAATTCCAATTTATCAAATTGATATTCAGGGTGTGCGTGGCAATGGAATCGTCCGTAAGCTGCAAGCCCCTTTTAAAATTTTAAAAGCAACGCTCAGCGCAATGAGCTATATGAAGCGATTAAACGTAGATGCAGTCGCTGGTTTTGGCGGTTATGTTGCAGGTCCTGGTGGTTTGGCTGCGCGTATTCTTGGTATTCCTGTCATCATTCATGAGCAAAATGCAGTAGCGGGTTTCACCAATACCCAATTGGCTCGTGTTGCTAAAACGGTCTGTCAGGCATTCCCGAAAACATTTCCAGAAAATCATAAAATCGTGACTACAGGTAATCCCGTACGTAAGGAAATTTCTGCGATATTGAGCCCTGCTTGGCGATATCAAGAGCGAGAAAAAGCCAATCAGCCTATTCGAATTTTAATTGTAGGCGGCTCTTTGGGCGCACAAGCATTGAATGAGCGCGTACCCGAAGCACTGAAACAATTAGATGTTCCTTTAAGTGTTTATCATCAGTGTGGTCAAAATCATGCTGATAGCACGCGGGCACGTTATGCCGATGCTCCTGATCATTTACAGGTAGAAGTTCAACCGTTTATTGAAAATATGGCGGAAGCCTATGCCAATGCCGATCTTGTAATCTGTCGTGCTGGTGCACTGACGGTCACTGAGATTGCTACTGCGGGTGTTGCAGCCGTATTTGTACCTTTGCCAAGTGCAGTAGATGACCACCAAACCGCGAATGCCAAATTCCTAGCAGATATTAATGCTGCAAAAATTTGTCCACAAGCGACACTCACTCCTGATTCATTAAAAACAGTTTTATTGCCACTCATGAACCGTACATTGTTGACGGAAATGGCTGTTAAAGCACGTCAACAAGCTCAACCAGATGCAACTCAGCGTGTGGTTGGTTTAATTCAAGATTTGTAAGTTTTAGAGAAAATTATGTCTTCAACGAACCCAGCTGATAAAGCAAAAAACCTGATTAAAATTCCTGAAATGCGCCGTATCAAGCATATCCATTTTGTGGGTATTGGTGGTGCAGGAATGTGCGGGATTGCGGAAGTCTTAAAAAACCAAGGCTATAAAGTTTCAGGGTCGGATATTAAAGCCTCTAAAACCACTGCACAGCTTGAAGAAAATGGCATTAAAGTTCATATCGGACACGCTGCTGATAATATTGACGGTGCGAATGTATTGGTTGTATCGACTGCGATTGACCAAGAAAATCCAGAAATTAAAGCAGCGATTGAAACACGTATCCCTGTAGTTCGTCGTGCGGAAATGTTGGGTGAGTTGATGCGTTACCGTCATGGTATTGCGGTTGCAGGTACACATGGTAAAACCACAACGACAAGTTTGGTGACCTGTATGCTTGCTGAAGAAAACATGGATCCGACATACGTGATTGGTGGTTTGCTTAATCGCTCTGGAGTAAATGCTGCTTTAGGTGCGAGTCGTTATATTGTAGCTGAAGCAGATGAATCTGATGCTTCATTCCTATATTTAGAACCAATGGCCGCTATTGTTACCAACATTGATGCTGATCATATGGATACTTATGGTGGTAGCTTCGATGTGTTGAAAGATACTTTTGTTCAATTCTTGCAGAAACTTCCGTTCTACGGTTTAGCCGTAGTGTGTGGCGATGATCAAAATATTCGTGAAATCATGCCACGTATTGGTCGACCTGTTTTAACTTATGGGTTTAACGAAGATAACGATATTCGTGCTATAGATGTGGTACAAGAAGGGATGCAATCACATTTTACAGTGCTTCGTAAAAACAAAGAGCCACTCAAGTTAACCATTAATATGCCTGGTTTGCATAACATCCTTAATGCGTTAGCTGCGATTGGTGTGGCAACTGATGAAGGTGTATCTGATGCTGCAATCGCTCGTGCTTTAGAAAGTTTTAGTGGTGTAGGGCGTCGTTTCCAAATTCAAGGTGAATTTGAGTTAGGTGATGGAACGGTCAAACTGGTTGATGATTATGGTCACCATCCAAAAGAAGTTGAAGCAACGATTAAAGCTGCGCGTGCAAGTCATCCTGATCGTAGACTTGTGATGATGTTCCAACCTCACCGTTTTAGCCGTACACGTGATTGTTTTGATGATTTCGTTGATGTCTTGTCACAAGTCGATCAATTACTGCTATTAGAAGTATATTCTGCAGGTGAAAAGCCGATTGTTGGTGCAGATAGTCGCTCATTGGCAAGAAGTATCCGATTGCGTGGTGATGTTGAACCAATCTTGATTGATCCAGTAGAAGGGAATTTGCCAAATGTGATACAAAAAGTGTTACAAGCAAATGACTTGTTATTGACTCAAGGTGCGGGTAACGTTGGAGCAATTTCAATTGAGCTTGCTCAGAACCAGCTCTATTTAAAATAATCGTCGTTTGATGATTTGGCTAAATTGAAAATTTTATAAGTTTAAGGAACTAAACGTGTCAAATGCTTCTAAATTCGGCAAAGTTGCTGTATTGCTTGGTGGTAAATCTGCAGAGCGTGAGGTGTCATTAGATAGTGGTAAGGCTGTACTTGAAGCATTGGTACGTTCAGGGGTGAATGCAGAGGGTTTTGACCCTCAAGAACGCAGTGTGACTGAACTGGTAAATTACGATCGTGCATTTATTGTGTTACATGGTCGTGGTGGAGAAGATGGTCAAATCCAAGGCGCATTAGAGTGGTTAAATATTCCATATACTGGAACTGGTGTGCAGGGGTCGGCTATCGGAATGGATAAAGTAAAGACCAAGCAAATTTGGCAAGGTTCTGAACTTCCTACAGCGCCATACCGCATTGTTTCTAAAGATACTGATGCACAAGCACTCGTTGCAGAGCTTGGATTACCACTGATTATCAAGCCCGTGCACGAAGGCTCGAGTGTGGGCATGAGTAAGGTTGAGAAAGCAGAGGATTTAGCTGAAGCAATTAAAAAAGCGACTCAACATGATGCCGTGGTCATGGCTGAGAAGTGGATTACAGGTCGTGAATTTACGATTTCATTTTTAAACGGTCAACCATTACCAGTCATCCGTTTACAACCTCCAGCTGATGTAGCCTTTTATGATTATGAAGCTAAATACCAACGTAATGATGTTGAATATGGTATCCCTTGTGGTTTGAGTGAAGCTGAAGAAAAAAGTTTACAAGCGCTTTGCTTACGAGCGTTTCAAGCTGTTGGGGCAAGTGGTTGGGGTAGAATTGATGCTATGCAGGACGAGCAAGGTCAATTTTGGCTGCTAGAAGTGAATACTGTTCCAGGCATGACCAGTCATTCATTGGTACCAAAAGCAGCTCAAGCAGTAGGTTATAGTTTTGAAGATTTGTGTTTGGCTATTTTAGAGCAAACCTTAGCGAAAGAATCACACTAAGTTATGGCTCAACTACCTCCATCGATGCGTCGCAAACGTGCGGCGATTACATCGATTCATGACAAACCACCGACTCGCAAAGAGAAAATGATTAATGCGGGTGGTTGGGTCATGCTTATTTTTGCATGTTGTGTACTTTTGGTCGGGATTTATGGCTTATATAGCGTCATGACCAGTGCAAAGGTAGCATCTTTGGATGTGGTTGGTCTGCAAGCCGAGCCTGAAATTAGTCAAGTAAAACAGCAGTTAATGCCTACCATTACAGGCAATTATTTTACTGCTGATCTTGAGCAAATTCGTGATAAGGCATTAGAGATTTCTTGGGTAGATCGAGTGGTCATCTCTAGAGCTTGGCCAGACGGTATTAAGGTTCGTGTTATTCCGAAACATCCGATTGCACGTTGGGGAACAGGACGTCTGTTAAGTGATCAGGGTGTGGTGTATACAGAGGCATATTCTAGAAATCACGCAAATTTACCACTTATGCATGGTCCGTCAGATCAGTCAAAAGTCATGATGAGACGTTATCATGAAATTAATCAACTGTTTAGTCCAGTGAATCTGCGTTTGAAAGAGCTATATTTAACAGATCGTCGGACATGGTTTATGCAGTTCGATTCGGGTTTACGTATTATTGTGGATCAGGATCAGACCATGAGCAAACTGCAACGATTGAGTCACTTATCTCAAGCAGATCTGAAAGTGGTTTGGCCAAGAGTTTCAGCGATTGACTTACGTTACCGTAATGGCTTGGCGATTCAATGGAAAAATGCGACACCACCAAAGATTATAAATGGTCAGTTTGTTGTAACCATTAATGACATTAACATTGCAGATTCAAGAGTTGCAAAGCCATAATACGTGGCTTTAAAAATAGGCATAAGCCAGATATAAACAATGAAGAAAATGGTAGTGAATCATGAATGAGGCTGTTCCCTCAGTTGTTGCGATAGACATTGGGACACATAAAGTTTCAGTTCTAATTGGTAAAGTGCATGCGCCGGATAATATCCAGGTCATCGGTATGGCGACTGCGCGAAATAAAGGCATGAACAAAGGAAAAATTGTTAGCCTTGAAAAAGTGATCTCTGCGATTAAGAATGCGGTACAAGAAGCAGAAGATATGGCGGAGTGCCGTGTGCATTCAGCATGGGTATCGATCCCGAGTACAGAACTGCAAAGTGCTTATGCGACAGGCCGGACACCGATTTCTAATCCAGAACGCACCATTACGACTTCAGAAGTGGTTAAAGCTTTAGAAATGGCAAAAGCCAGTCATTTAACTTCTGATCATTATCTTGCAAGTGCAGTCCCATTGGGTTTTGAGTTGGATGATTCACCTGAGTGGGTGCATAATCCAATTAACCTTTCAGCAAATAGCATGACGGCGCATTATCAACTCATGATGCTACCAATCAGCACCATGCAAAATTTAGATCGTGCAATGAAAGGCGCCAATATTTTTGTCGAAAAGATGGTGATTTCATGTTTAGCAACGGCTGAAGGTGCATTGCTGAAAGATGAAAAAGAGTATGGTGTATGCTTATTGGATATTGGGGCTGGTACAACCAATATTGCAGTTTATATTGAAGGTCATTTAGTGCTAGCACACACCATTCAACGTGGTGGTGAAAATGTAACGCGTGATATCGCCGCAGTATTGCAAACGACGACCGAAGAAGCTGAACGACTCAAATTGCTTTACGGTTGTGTTGATTTACAGCAAGTCAAACCTGAACATATGATCGAGTTTGAAGCGATCGATGGTCCTCAAGCGATCAGTCGGATTGAGCTATCAGAGATTATTATTGCACGTTACGAAGAAATTCTTTCTATGGTGCGTGATGAGTTACAACAACGTGGTGCGCTACAAAGTTTATATCACGGTGTAGTTTTAAGTGGTGATGCATGTCAGATTGAGGGTATGATCACATTATCACGTCGTATGTTGGGTGTTTCTGCTCATTTAGGCAACCCTCCGCTACAAGTATATGCGGATGATCAACATTTACCTGCATTAAGACGTTCAATGTATTCTACCGCAACAGGACTGCTGTTATTTAGTCAAAGCGATTTACAAGAATCGGTTGAGCAACCTGAAGAAGTGAATAAGCGTCCATTATTAGAGCGCATAGCGAATGGTTGGAATGCGTTTAATAACAAATTGAAAGGTATTTTTTAAGTTTAGTTTTTAAGGGAGTATTGTTTGCAACTTGTAAGAGCAACTTCATGTGCTTGACAAGAATGTGATTGCAACGCATCCTAAAAACAAATTTTTATTATTGAAGATCAAGGCAGTATACGGGCTTAAGTGACTGCCAAATTTATTAGGAAAAGTTAAGGTCATGGCTTCATTTGAATTTTTAGAAGATGAACAAACCGATAATAACGGTCAAGCCCGTTTTACTGTGTTTGGTGTTGGTGGCGGTGGTGGTAATGCCGTACAACACATGGTGCAATCTGATATCAAAGGCGTGAAATTTGTTTGTGCAAATACAGATAAACAAGCTTTGGATCGTATGAATGCGCCATTCAAAATCCAATTGGGCCAACAAAGTACGCGTGGACTAGGTGCAGGAGCAAATCCTGATGTCGGTCAAATTGCAGCAGAAGAAAGTCGCGAATTAATCCGTCAGCATCTGGAAGGTGCAGATATGGTATTTGTTACTGCCGGCATGGGTGGTGGTACTGGTACTGGTGCAGCACCAGTCGTGGCTGAAATAGCACAAGAAATGGGTATTTTGACGGTTGGTGTTGTCACCACTCCATTTAACTTTGAGGGTCGTCGTCGTCAACGTTCTGCTGAAAAAGGGATCGAAGAACTTGAAAAGCATGTTGACTCATTGATTATCATTCCAAACCAACGCCTACTTAGCGTTTATGGTGATATCTCGATGCAAGATGCTTATCGCAAAGCGGATGATGTCTTGCTTAACGCGGTACGAAGTATCTTTGATCTAGTTGTGCGTCCTGGTCATATCAACCTTGACTTCGCCGATTTAAAAACAGCGATGAGCACACGCGGTTATGCGATGATGGGTGAAGGTAAGAGTAGCGGTCCAGATCGTGCTGAAGATGCAGCGCGTCTTGCGATTCGCAGTCCGTTGCTTGACAACGTAAATATTATGAACGCGAAGGGTGTTTTAATTAATATCACTGGCGGTAATGATGTTACCTTACGTGAAACTGAAATTATCACAGATGTTGTCAATCAAATTGTTGATCTGGATGAAGGTGAAGTCTTCTTTGGTACTGTATTTGATCCAGATGCGCGTGATGAAATCCGTGTTACTGTGATTGCGACAGGTTTAACTCGTAATGCGAATGAAACGGAAGTGAAGCGCCGTGCGCCAGTGAGTGTAAACCCATCAGTTGGTGGACAAGCTGCTGCTTTGGATGAAGATGATGTTCCAGCAATCAGTAAACGTCAGAATCAAGAGAGTGTAGCCCCAGAGCCTTCTGCAGCGCCTCGATCTGCACCAATGAGCATTCAGGATTATCTTAAAAATCAACAGCGTAAATAACATGTAACATAATGTGTTTACGATGATCAAACAGAAAAGGTGGCGCTTATGCCACCTTTTTGATTTTTATCAATGGCTAAATGTGCTAACGTATACTAGATTTTAGATGAATATTGAAGAAACATGTTGAAACAACGCACCCTGAAACGAGTCGTGAAAGCGAGTGGTATCGGATTACACAGTGGGCAAAAAGTAATGATTAACTTTGTACCACATGTAGCTGATGGGGGTATTGTTTTTCGTCGTATTGATTTAAATCCGCCTGTAAATATTCCTGCTAATGCGATGCTGATTCAAGAAGCATTTATGTGTTCGAATTTGGTACAAGAAAATGCCAAAGTTGGGACTATCGAACATATTATGAGTGCGATTGCAGGTCTTGGTATTGATAATCTGATTATTGAAGTATCAGCTTCAGAAGTTCCAATTATGGATGGAAGCGCCGGTCCATTTATCTATTTACTCATGCAAGGTGAGTTGATGGAGCAAGAAGCGCCTAAAAAATTTATAAAAATATTAAAGCCTGTAGAAGCATTAATTGACGATAAGCGCGCTATTTTTAATCCGCATGATGGTTTTCAACTTAATTTTACGATTGATTTCGATCACCCAGCCTTTGCCAAAGAATATCAGTCTGCCAGTATTGATTTCTCAACGGAAACATTTGTTTATGAAGTAAGTGAGGCACGTACTTTCGGCTTTATGAAAGATTTGGATTATCTTAAGGCGAATAATTTAGCTTTGGGTGCTAGTTTAGAGAATGCAATTGGTGTTGATGATTCAGGTGTTGTGAACGAAGAAGGCTTACGATTTGCTGATGAATTTGTACGTCATAAAATATTAGATGCGGTGGGTGATCTTTATTTACTCGGACATCAAATTATTGCGAAGTTTGATGGTTACAAATCTGGACATGCACTCAATAATCAATTGCTTCGCAATGTTCAGAGTGATCCATCTAATTATGAAATTGTAACATTTGATGACGAAAAGTCTTGTCCAATTCAATATGTAAGTGTGATCTAAGTCATTGTCTTCAGGTTAAATGTTATAGTGTAACATTGTTAAGTGTGACTTAATTCGCTTTTAAAATAGTGAATGACGTTTAAATCAAATGGTCCAGTTACTTTTTATTGCTTGCCAAACGTATCATAGCTTGGCTAAGCTTAGGATCGTTCACAAAACTAGCAGCGTTGAGTAACATTTCTTGCGTTGTCGGACATAAAGAAGTTTTGGAATTTTCAGTTTGTGTTTGGGGAATTTCTTTTTTTGCTCGAAGACGAACTTGGATTTTTTGTAAATCTTTGAGTTCAGGGATTTGTGATAACTGAGAAATATACTGTTTTTGAAGGTAACCGAGTTGACTAATCATGGCTTGATTTTCACCGGTGATGGTCAAAATACCGTATTGATAACAGACAACTTGCCATTGTTCATTTTTGGGCAATAGCGGTTGAATTAATTTTGTAAGTCTCTGCCAGTCAGCAACTTGCTTTGTGAGAAACGATAAGTTTCCTGTTTTTATGTGTTGTCTTGTTTGTTGAAACATATTTTTTGGTTCTGACATACATTGTTCCTACATTGTTTTGTCTTAATCTTAAACGCTTGTTTCTTTCGATATCAAGGAAGAGATCACACAAGAGACTTGAGTAAGAACAGTTTAATGAGGTTTATATGTATACGCGACGTATTTTATTAGCGTTTTCTTTAGCAGCTTCAGCAGCTTCGGTTGCATTTGCAGATTTAGTTCAATTAGATGCCACACAAGCCTCCAATCCTGATCGATTGGAAGAGTTAACAAGAACACTATCACAAGGTTCTTATAGTCATCCTGATGACATGGACATTCCAGCGACAGCACAAGTCGATGTGACAGTTCGAGCGAAGGCGGATCCAATCGAATTAAATAATGCGCTGCTTAATAGTAAATACCCTGCTCAAAAAACTACAACGACAAGTTCAAATCGTTACTCTTCAAATAATGCATATTCATGGTTAGTGACACACCCACTTCCAACTGGTCGTGTCAGTTCAAATTATGGCGGCCGAACAATGGGCGGACGTGCTGAAAACCATTCTGGTTTAGATCTTGCTGCACCAACAGGAACTCCAATATATGCAACTGGTCCAGGAATAGTGACTAAATCAGGTTGGGGCACAGGTTATGGTCAATATGTCGAAATCAACCACGGTAATGGGTATATCACACGATATGCACATGCTTCACGCTTAATTGCTAAAGTAGGTGATAAAGTCACTGCTGGTGAGCATATTGCCAATGTAGGTTGTACTGGACGCTGTACTGGTCCTCACTTACATTATGAAGTGGTCAAAGATGGTCAGCGTAAAAATCCTTCAACTTACCTAGCGATGTTGCCTTAATTAATTATCGAACCTCATTAATACGCATCCATTGTTAAGTCATTTGAATAAATCGCCAAGCATAGTCTTGGCGATTTTCGTTTTTGCAGTCAGGTCACCTGACTAAATTCAAGATTAAAATAAAGCTTTGTATAAAAAAACAGCAGAATTGGCGTTTTAGTGTTAATTTGTGTAATAAACGGTCAAGTACTATTTATTATCGAAATATTAGTCTAATGTCGTATTCATTTATAGCCATAACTGCGTATCGCGAAAATATGTTAAATATAGGGCATACAAATAGGCATGAATATAGGTGTAATATGGCGTATTACGGTGATACCGACGCACAAGAAACCCAAGAGTGGCAGGACGCTTTTGACTCTGTTTTACAGCATATGGGGACGGAAAGAGCAGCCTTTCTTCTTGAAAAACTGTATCAACGTGCGATTGCGAAACATGTTCCCATTCAGCGTCTAAATACTCCTTACTTAAATACGATTTCAGTAGAAGAGCAACCTGCAATGCCTGGCGATCCAGATATGGAGCGCCGAATTCGTGCTTTGATTCGTTGGAATGCTTTAGCAATGGTGCTTCGCGCCAATAAAACAGGCGACGATCTTGGTGGTCACTTAGCCAGCTTTGCATCTTCTGCAACTTTATATGATGTTGGCTTTAACCATTTCTTCCGTGCGAACAGTGATAACTTCGGCGGTGACATGATTTATTATCAAGGTCACTGTGCACCAGGGATTTATGCGCGTTCATTCTTGGAAGGTCGTTTAACTGAAGAGCATCTAAACAATTTCCGTCGTGAAGTTGATGGTATTGGTTTGCCTTCGTACCCACATCCATACTTAATGCCAGACTATTGGCAGTTCCCAACGGTATCGATGGGTCTGGGTCCAATCATGTCCATTTATCAAGCACATATTCAAAAGTACTTGATGAACCGCGGTTTGATTAAAGAAGAAGATCGTAAGGTTTGGGCTTATCTTGGCGATGGTGAGATGGATGAGCCAGAAAGTACTGGTGCAATCTCGTTGGCAGGTCGTGAAAAGTTAGACAACTTGGTTTGGGTTGTAAACTGTAACTTGCAACGTTTAGATGGTCCAGTTCGTGGTAATGGTAAGATCATCCAAGAACTTGAGTCTTTATTCCGTGGTGCAGGTTGGCGCGTGATTAAAGTAGTATGGGGTCGTCATTGGGATCCACTACTTGCTAAAGATGAATCTGGTGCGCTTAAAGCCATTATGGAAGAAGCTGTAGATGGTGATTATCAGCGTTATCAAGTGAAAGGTGGTGCTTATACACGTGCGCACTTCTTTGGTAAATATCCTGAAGCTGAAGAGTTAGTTAAACACTTAAGTGATGAAGATATCGATAATTTAAATCGTGGCGGTCACGATCCTTACAAAGTATATGCTGCTTATGCAGAAGCCATGAAATCTACAGGTCAGCCAACGGTTATTCTCGCGAAAACTGTTAAAGGTTACGGCTTATCTGAAGAAATTGAAGCGGTCAATAAAACGCATCAAATCAAGAAAATGCAACTTGAATCGCTTAAATATGTACGTAACCGTTTCAACTTGCCATTTACCGATGAGCAACTTGAAGAAGTTCCATTTTATCGCCCAAGTGAAAACTCGCCTGAAATTAAGTATATGAAGGCTCGCCGTGAGGCATTAGGTGGTTACTTACCAGCACGTCGTAAAGAGAGCGAATCTTTAGCGATTCCTGAGTTGTCTGTATTTGATGCAGTGTTAGCTGGTTCTAATGGTAAGCAACAATCAACGACCATGGTGATGGTACGTTTAATCTCTGCACTACTGAAAGAAAAAGCAATTAAAGACCGTGTGGTACCAATTGTTCCAGATGAGGCGCGTACTTTCGGTTTAGAAGGGATGTTCCGTCAATTGGGCATTTATGCCGCGCACGGTCAAAAATATACCCCTGAAGATCAAGAGCAGTTGATGCATTACCGTGAAGCGAAAGATGGTCATATGCTTCAAGAGGGGATCAATGAAGCAGGTGCGATGAGTGCTTGGGCTGCTTTAGGAACAAGTTATTCAACCAATAACCTTCCTATGATCCCGATGTACATGTATTACTCAATGTTTGGCTTCCAACGTATTGGTGATATTGCATGGGCGGCAGGTGATGCACAGGCGCAAGGTTTCTTATTGGGTGCAACTGCTGGTCGTACTACGCTGAATGGTGAAGGTCTACAGCATCAAGATGGTCACTCACATATTCTTGCGAATACGATTCCAAATTGTATTTCTTATGATCCATGTTTCGGATATGAACTTGCGGTGATTGTACATGACGGTCTAAAACGCATGTATGTGGATCAGGAGCGTGTGTTCTATTACTTAACTGTAATGAATGAGAACTATGAGCATCCAGCGATGCCACAAGGTGCTGAAGAAGGCATTAAACGTGGTATGTATTTACTTGAGGAAGATGAAAAAGCCACAGTTCAGCTTTTAGGTTCAGGTGTAATTCTGCGTGAAGTGATTAAAGCGGCTCAAATCTTACGTGATGAATATCAAATTCATTCGAATGTCTACAGCGTAACAAGCTTTAATGAGCTTGCGCGTGATGGTATGGCGTGCGAAGAATATAATCGTTTACATCCACTTACTGAAGATGTAAAAGAAGCATGGGTGTCGAAGCAGTTGCGTGGTACGAAAGGTATCGTCGTTTCTGCAACAGATCATATGCGTGCTTACAGTGAGCAAATTCGCGCTTACCTTCCAGATAACCGTCCATTTGTAGCATTAGGTACAGACGGTTATGGTCGCTCAGATACACGTGCAAAACTTCGTAGCTACTTTGGTGTAGATGCTGCACATATTGTTGTTGCGACACTGAAGAAACTTGCTGACGAGGGTGAAGTAGATGCGCGTCTAGTTAAAGATGCGATTTCTAGCTTTGAATTAGATACTGACCGTCCAGTCGCTTGGGCACCTCAAACAACGCCTGAACTTCACGCTGTAGCTGACTACAAAGAGGAGAACTAAGCATGCAAATTACGACTCCTGATATTGGTGTAGATAAAGCTACAGTGGCTGAAATTTTGGTCAAAGTGGGTGATACGATTAGTGTCGATGACAGCATTGTTTTGTTGGAGTCTGACAAAGCATCTGTTGAAGTGCCAAGCACTTCAGCAGGTGTGGTGAAAAGTATTTTGGTGAGCCTTGGTGACGAAGTTGCTGAAGGTGCGGTTTTGGTAGAGCTTGAAGCGGAGGGGCAAACGTCATCTGAAGCACCTACAGCACAAGTTGAAGAATTGAAAGCACAAGCTCAAGCAGAACCTGTAGCCCAATCTCAAGTGGAAGCACCAAAAGCAGCACCGGCATCTGAAACTGTTGATGTTCAAGTACCAGACATTGGTGTTGAAAAAGCCACTGTGGGTGAGATCTTGGTTGCGGTTGGCGACGAAATTGATGCCGATCAAAGTATCATTGTTGTTGAGTCTGACAAAGCGACAGTCGAAGTTCCAAGTGCTATTGCGGGTACAGTTGAATCGATTGAAATTTCAGTCGGTGATACAGTCAAAGAAGGTGTTGTGATTCTGAAAGTGAAAACAGCAGCTTCAGTATCAAACGTGGCGCAAGCTGCTGCAGAAACTACACCGACGACTGCTCCAGCTGCAGCGGCACCACCTGCAGAATCAACAAAAGTGACAGTTGCTTCAGCGCCAGCAGGTAAAGTTGAGATTGCTGTCCCTGACTTAGGTGTAGACAAAGCTGCTGTAGCTGAAATTTTAGTGGCTGTTGGTGATAAGGTTGAAAAAGACCAAAGCATCATTGTGGTTGAATCAGATAAAGCGACCGTTGAAGTACCAAGTACCACCACAGGTGTGATTACCGCAATTCATATTGAATTGGGTCAAAACGTGTCTGAAGGCGTGGCTTTAGTTACGATTGAGGCTGAAGGTCAAGTAGCCCCAGTTACAGAAGCCCCTGTAGCAGCACCAGTGAGTACAAAAGCGGAAGCACCAAAAGCAGTCCCTGCGCAAGCTGCTGCTCCTGTACAAACAGCTGCTCCTTCAGCAGATAAGCTGACCAAAGAGCAAAATGCAGCAAATGCTAAAGTATATGCTGGTCCTGCGGTACGTAAGTTGGCGCGTGAGCTTGGTGTTGTGTTGGCAGAAGTCAAAGCTTCTGGTCCACATGCACGCTTAATGAAAGAAGACATCTTTGCGTATGTGAAAACACGTTTAACTGCACCAGCACCTGTAACTGCTGCACCGACAGTTGCTGCACCAGCAGGATTGCCTAAATTACCAAGTTTTGATGCCTTTGGTGGTGTAGAAGAAAAAGCGTTAACACGGTTACAGCAAGTGTCTATTCCACAGTTGTCATTGAACAATTATATCCCGCAAGTGACCCAATTCGATGCGGCAGATATTACGGAGCTTGAAGCATGGCGTAATGAGCTTAAAGGCAACTTTAAGAAAGAAGGCATTAGCCTGACCATTATGGCATTCATCATCAAGGCTGTAGCGCATTTGCTAAAAGAAGAACGTGAGTTTGCAGGTCATTTGTCTGATGATGGCAAAACCGTATTACTGCGTAAAGAAATCCATATGGGCATTGCTGTTGCTACACCAGATGGTTTAACAGTGCCTGTGCTACGTAATCCAGATCAAAAATCAATTAAGCAAATCGCAGTTGAACTCGGTGAGTTGGGTCAAAAAGCACGTGATAAGAAATTGTCACCGAAAGATCTGCAAGGTGCCAACTTCACGATTTCAAGCCTAGGCGCAATTGGTGGTACTGCATTCACTCCGCTTGTCAACTGGCCGCAAGTGGCAATCTTGGGTATTTCACCTGCAACGATGCAACCTGTGTGGAATGGACAAGGTTTTGATCCACGTTTAATGCTTCCATTGTCATTGTCTTATGACCATCGTGTCATTAATGGTGCTGATGCTGCTCGATTTACCAATAAATTGACGAAGCTGCTTAAAGATATTCGTACATTGCTTATCTAATTATTTTTAAAAGCATTTTGGATGCAGAATCAAAACCTCACTTCGGTGGGGTTTTTATTTGTAAAAACAAAAAGCCAGGCTTATAATGGAGAAACTTCATTGGGGAGTAGCCGCTGTTCTGCAACAGAACAGGTGATGGTCAACATATTTGCTCTAAAACGAGCATGGTCATCATAGCAAAGAACCAAATGAGCTCCTTTCGAGCTTTCTTTCTTTTGTTGGCAAGACCTTTGATTTACCATTCTGCAGATTTTTGGCTAGCAGGGGTGGTGGGTCATTGGTATTTGTTATGCTAGCCAGAGAAAGACATCATGTATGAATTCCTTCTGTCTACAGGTATCGTCGCATTAGCTGAAATGGGTGATAAAACCCAATTGTTGGCTTTACTTCTTGCTGCACGTTTTCGTAAACCCGTTCCAATCTTAATTGCTATTTTGTTAGCGACAATTGTCAATCATGGGGTTTCAGCTGCTCTAGGACAATGGGTTACAACAATTTTAAGTCCCGAGATCCTCATGTGGATTCTAGCAATAGGATTTATTGCTATGGCTGCTTGGATGTTGGTCCCTGATGAATTAGAGGATGAGTCAGGTAGTATTCAAAAATGGCAAAAATTTGGCGTTTTTGGAGCGACATTTATTTTATTTTTCTTGGCTGAAATTGGCGACAAAACGCAGATTGCGACAGTGGCACTTGCTGCACGTTTTGACAGTATCTGGTGGGTGATGGCTGGAACGACATTAGGTATGATGATCGCTAATGCGCCGGCAGTATTTATTGGTGATAAATTGGCGAATCGATTACCTATTTCCTTGATTCACAAAATTGGCGCAATAATTTTCCTTGTCATTGGTGTGGGCACTTTAGTGCAACATTATTGTTTATAAATGGTTGTATACGCATAAAGATCTGAATCTTCAAAAGATTTAGTTTATTTATAAATAGTATTGAAATAATGCACCATGAAAGTGATTCATAATGGTGCATTTTTTAATGGAAGTTATTGATTAGTAAATAAATATAATAAAAATAAATCTTGTTTTTGAAATTAAATTTTTTTAGGATTTCGTCACTAAAAAATTATTTTTAAGAGATTTAAAAATGCTCTCTCAGATTTCTGCACAGGATGCGTGTTTAAGTTGTGGTGCTTGTTGTGCCTATTTCCGTGTTTCATTTTATGGTGCGGAAGCGATGAACATCCCTACCGAGATGGTTGAGGATATTAACCCTGTATATGCTTGTATGGTGGGGACGAATCAAACTAACCCGCGATGCGTTGCTCTAGAAGGAGAAATAGGGAAGCAGGTCTCTTGCTCGATTTATACGGTTCGCAGTTCATCGTGTAGAGAGGTCCAAGCCGGAGATGCGCAATGTGCCAAAGCTCGACAAGCCCATCATCTGATCCCATTAATTGATATTGAAATTGTTCCATCGTCGAATGATGACGATTACGATCAGGTCAGTTAATTTGAATGATTTAAAATATGTTTCTGTTTTATATGCTCTTATTATGATTTTCTCGGATAGTAAATTGTATAAAAATAGGGGTGATGGGTAAATTTCATAAAATTGTCGATAATAAGAAATGAAATTTACCTTAAAATTTGTATATAATGGCGCACGGAAATTACCAGTGAGACTGTTATGTTGACCATCGTTCAAGACGCGTTAACTTTTGATGATGTCCTATTACTCCCTGCCTACTCTACTGTTCTCCCAAAAGATGTCTCTCTAAAGACACGTTTAACTCGCGGCATTAATTTGAATATCCCTCTTGTGTCTGCAGCAATGGATACGGTGACTGAATCCCGTATGGCAATTGCAATGGCACAAAATGGCGGTATTGGTATCCTTCATAAAAATATGGATATTGCAGCGCAAGCTGCTGAAGTACGTCGTGTTAAAAAATTCGAAGCAGGCATGGTGAAAGATCCAATTACAGTAACCCCTGAAACGACTGTGCGTGAGTTAATCGCAATTACGCAAGCGAACAATATCAGCGGTGTGCCAGTGGTGAAAGATGGCAAAGTAGTTGGTATTGTGACAGGTCGTGATACACGCTTTGAAACTAATCTTGAACAGCCAGTAAGCAACATCATGACTGGTCAAGATCGTTTGGTCACTGTTCGTGAAGGTGAATCGAAAGAAAACATTCAGGCACTTCTTCAAAAAAATCGCATTGAGAAAGTGATTGTTGTTGGCGAAAACAACGAACTAAAAGGTTTAATCACTGTAACAGATTTTAATAAAGCTGAGCTTTATCCAAATAGCTGTAAAGATGACTTAGGTCGTTTACGTGTGGGTGCTGCAGTTGGTACAGGTGTAGAAACTCCAAGCCGTGTTGAAGCATTGGTTGATGCGGGTGTTGACGTGATTGTAGTCGATACTGCACATGGTCACTCTGCTGGTGTTATCGAGCGTGTACGTTGGGTTAAAGCCAACTACCCACAAGTTCAAGTCATTGGCGGTAACATTGCTACTGGCGATGCTGCATTGGCTTTACTTGATGCAGGCGCAGATGCTGTGAAAGTAGGTATCGGTCCTGGTTCAATCTGTACGACTCGTATTGTTGCAGGTATTGGTATGCCACAAATTTCGGCGATCGATTCTGTTGCTAACGCACTGAAAGATCAAATTCCATTGATCGCAGACGGTGGTATCCGCTTCTCAGGTGATATGGCAAAAGCGATCGGTGCAGGTGCAAGTACGATTATGGTGGGTTCTTTACTTGCTGGTACTGAAGAAGCACCAGGCGAAGTTGAATTCTTCCAAGGTCGTTATTACAAAGCTTACCGAGGAATGGGTTCATTGGGTGCAATGGCGGGTGCTACAGGTTCTGCGGATCGTTATTTCCAAGACTCTAAAGCAGGTGCTGAGAAGTTGGTTCCAGAAGGTATTGAAGGCCGCGTACCTTACAAAGGGCCAATGGGCAACATCGTGCATCAAATGATGGGTGGTTTACGTTCATCTATGGGTTATACAGGCTCTGCAGTGATTGAAGATCTTCGTCAAAATGCGAAATTCGTGAAAATCACGTCTGCGGGTATGTCTGAATCACACGTTCACGATGTGACCATTACTAAAGAAGCACCGAATTACCGTGTTGGTTAATTGCCTGTTATAAAACAATTTTTAAAAAAAACCGTCATGTAAATGACGGTTTTTTTATTTTGGTGTAAAGTGGTGCGCATTGAAAAAGGATGATGTTAATCACCCGCTAAGAAGTGAGAGAATGAATGAGTTATTTTGGTACTGATGGTATTCGTGGGAAATTCGGTGTATTTCCAATCACACCTGAGTTTGCACTCAAATTAGGGTTTGCTGCGGGTAAAGTACTTAAGCGTAGAACAAAAAGAAATAAACCGATTGTGGTGATGGGCAAAGATCCTCGTTTATCAGGTTATATTTTAGAAGCGGCTTTACAATCGGGTTTAAACGCAGCTGGTGTTTATGTGCATTTATTGGGTCCATTACCTACGCCTGCCATTGCTCATTTAACTCGTGCTTTGCATGCCAGTTTAGGGATTGTCATCTCAGCTTCACATAACCCTTATCATGATAATGGCATTAAGTTTTTTTCTTCAGAAGGAAAAAAATTACCAGACGAGTTTCAAGATGAGATTAATGCTGAACTCGAGAAAGATATTGTCATTGATGATATTGCGAGTCTAGGAAAAAGTGTGCGTGTTGATGATGCTCCAGGTCGTTATATTGAATTTTGTAAATCAACGTTCCCATACCATTACGATTTAAACAATTTAAAAATTGTCGTCGACTGTGCCAATGGAGCAGCATATAACGTGGGTCCTGCGGTATTCCGTGAGCTCGGTGCCAAAGTGATTGCGATTCATAATGAACCGAATGGTTTGAATATTAACCAAGGCTGTGGCTCAACTCATCCTGAGAGTTTGCAAGCTGCTGTAGTTGATCACCAAGCAGATTTGGGTATTGCATTTGATGGCGATGCAGATCGTGTCATTCTAGTGGATCAGAATGGAAAGCTGATTGATGGCGATCATATTCTATATATCTTGGCGACACAAAGTGCCAATAAACCGGCCGGTATTGTCGGTACGCTCATGAGCAATATGGCACTTGAATTAGCACTTGAAAAAGCAGAAGTTCCACTGCTACGTGCCAAAGTTGGTGACCGTTATGTATTGCAAGGTTTAGAGGAAAACGGTTGGGTTATTGGTGGTGAACCTTCAGGTCACATTTTAACTCTAGACAAGAGCACCACAGGTGATGCGATTATTGCAGCCCTACAAGTCTTAACTGTCATGGTTGAACAGAAGAAAGCATTGCATGAGTTGGTTGCTGACTTTAAATTACTGCCAAACGTGCTTGTAAATGTCCGTTTAGATGCAATGTTTGATCCATACTCAGTACCTGCATTGGCTGCAGAATTTGCCAAAGCCGAAGCGCAACTTAAAGGTCGTGGTCGATTACTGATTCGTAAGTCAGGGACTGAACCTGTAATTCGTGTGATGGTTGAAGGTGATAATCTTCAAGAAGTGACTGCACTGGCACATGCTTTGGCAGATGCTGTACGTGCTAATGCAGCAGCTTAATCGGGGATTGACTCATGAGTGATTTGATTAAAGATCTCAGTGAACTGCGCCTAAATTATCAAAAAGGCGAATTACATGAGGATCAAGTGAATGCTGATCCACATGAACAGTTTCTATTGTGGTTTAACCATGCGTTAGAAGCTCAGCTTCACGAACCGTATGCCATGTCATTGGCTACGGCAAATGCCGATGGTCGACCGCACGTACGTACCGTATTACTTCGAGGTGCGGATGAAAATGGTTATGCGTTCTATACCAATTATGACAGCCAAAAAGGACTCGACTTAGTAGCCAATCCTTATGCGCAAATTCTGTTTTATTGGGCAGAACAAGAACGCCAAATTCGCATTTCAGGTCGAGTGGTAAAAATTTCGGAACAAGAATCCGCTGATTATTACCATAAGCGTCCGCGTGATAGTCAAATTGCAGCGCATATTAGTACCCCACAAAGTGGTGTGATTGCGAGCCGTGACGAGCTACAGCAACGCTTTAATGATTTGCATGAGCGTGTGGCAGATCAACAAACTTTAGATAAGCCTGACTTCTGGGGTGGTTACCGTATAGAGCCAGATTATTATGAGTTCTGGCAAGGTCGCCCAAACCGTTTGCACGACCGTTTGTGTTATGAAAAAATCGACGGTGCGTGGAAATTACAACGATTGATGCCATAAATGCCAAAATTTGAAATCAAGCAACGTCCATTTTTAACACGCCCTGAAAATTTTCAGGGCGTGCCTTCATTTATTGCCGAAATTTTGGCACGTCGAGGCGTTGAATCTGAACAAGAACTAGAACTGAAATTAAAATACTTATTAGCGCCAACTATGAAGGGGTTAGATGCTGCAATTCAGTTGATCGACCAAGCCATTGATCAACACAAAAAAATTGTGATTGTCGGTGACTATGATGCTGACGGTGCGACCAGTACAGCACTGATGATGCTTGCACTACGTGACATGGGGGCAGATGTTGATTATTTAGTCCCTGATCGCTTTAAGTATGGCTATGGTTTGACACCTGCTATTGTAGATCTTGCGTTTGCCAACTTTACGCCTGATTTGTTGATTACGGTCGACAATGGCATTTCAAGTCATGATGGAGTTAAGCAAGCTCAAGATCATGGGATGCAAGTAATTATTACCGATCACCATCTCACAACCAAGCCAACGCCTATGGCTGAGGCAGTGGTGAATCCGAATCAACTCGGTTGTGAGTTTCCAAGTAAAGCTTTGGCAGGAGTAGGAGTTGCCTTTTATGTGTTGGCGAACCTATCCAGTCATCGTAAAAAAATGGGCAAGTCTTTTGCACAAATGACTAACTATTTGGATTTGGTTGCGCTTGGGACCTATGCCGATGTTGCCAGTTTGGATTATAACAACCGAATCTTAATCGACAGTGGTCTAAAGCGGATTCAACAAGGATTATGTCGCCCTGGGATTTCAGCCTTATTAGATATTGCCAAACGTGATCCTGCAGGACTGACAGCGCAAGACTTAGGTTTTGTGATTGGACCGCGAATTAATGCGGCAGGGCGTATGGAAACCATGGACATTGGCATCGAATGTCTCTTAGCATCCGACTTGGCTACAGCATATCCTTTAGCGGAACAGCTGAATCAACTCAATGTGGAACGTCGTCAGGTAGAAGGTAAGATTAAACAAGAAGCATTGACTGCATTAGATCAAATTCAGCTAGATAAGGATGCAATACCTGCAGCGTTAATTATGTTTGAGCCACATTGGCATCAAGGCGTGATTGGAATTGTGGCAGGACGCTTAAAAGAGCAGTTCCATCGTCCGAGTATCGTTTTTGCCCGTGATGAAGATGACATTCATATCAAAGGTTCAGCGCGTTCAATTGAGGGAATTCATATTCGGGATGCGATTGAGCGTGTGGCTGAGCAATATCCGTATCTTGTTAGTCATTTTGGTGGTCATGCAGCAGCAGCTGGATTGACCATTAAAAAAGAACATTTTGCTGAGTTTAAGCAGGTATTTGAGCAGTTGATCGGCAGTCAAGATGAAAGTCTGTTTACTGCAACTTTATGGACGGATGGGGAGTTGCCAGCTTCAGCTTTCCAAATTGAAACGGTGGACGTATTACAAAATTTAAGTCCTTGGGGGCAAAAGTTTCCTGCGCCTGTATTCGAGGGAATATTTAAAATTTTGGATTATCGCTGGCTTAAGGATCAGCACTTGAAACTGCGTGTAGCTTTAGAAAATGGTCAAGTGGTAGAGGCAATCGCCTTTAACGCAGCAGATAAATATCAGTTTGATCCGATGCTCAATGAAATTCGCTTGGTCTATGAGCTGGATAAAAATACCTTTAATGGTAATACCAGTTTACAAATGCGCATTGTACATATGCATCAATAAAAAAACCGCTCATCAGAGCGGTTTTTAGCACTCAAAGATTAGAAGCGGTATGCACCACGTACAGCAAAGGTATTACCGTCATCTGCAAAACCAATTCGACCTTCGACACTTACTTGCTGATTGAAGAATTTTTTAGCATTTACACCAAATTCATCAAAAGATCCGCCGTTGAAATCTTGATTGAAATAGTCGACACCCACGCTGAGTGTTTTATCAATGTAATAATCGCCTCTTAAAGAGAACTCGTCTAAATCACCAAATGCAGCACCAGCCTCTAAATTCACATCGTTTGCGCCAATTTGAGTGACATATTTTGCTCGAATAGTAGGGTCAATACCATCATCGTTGTCATCATCCCAACCACGTAAACCAGCTGCGACCAATAAAGATGGTGCTAAGAAATAACCAGCTTCAATTTTATAGTTTGTGACATCATTATCAGGGGTGTTAGGTATTTTTTGAGTTTCCTGAGAAAGATTGGCATTTAGATAGAAATCAGTATTTGGAACAAAGTATTCAATTCCAACACCATAATTCCAGTATTCGACTACATCAAAGTCGTCATAAGATACTTTTGCATTCACGTTGCTCGAACGATTTAAAAATGCAGCTTCGTTCAATGGAGAGTTCTTGATTTGAACAGGATTAAAATAATATGTGCCATCAAGCGCAAAACCTGCAGAATTGCTACCATTATCAGGATCGATCAATTTGGCTGTAGCCCCAACTTCAGCTTGATACGCATGTGCAGTTCCTAAGCTTGCAATAAGTGCAGTCGCAAGTGTAATTTTTTTAAACATATATTGACTCTCTTTGTTATAGAAATATGACTGTTTTGTGACAGCTGGTTTCTATTGTAAGAACAAAAGGGGATGAGTCAATGTACATAAAATGACATTCCATCGGGTTTTTGCACAAAAAAAGCCCATCATTAAGATGGGCTTTTAAGAAACATTAAATCTTAATCAAGATATTAGAAGCGATATTTAGCAGCTAAACCGAATTTGTTGTAATCATTATTCGCAAGTTCACCAAAACCTACACGACCTTCTAAGCTTACTTGAGGTGTGAAGAATTTACGTGCGCTTACACCAAACTCGTTTGTATCTGCAGGACCAGTATCTTTACTATAGTAATCTACACCAACACTTAAAGTTTTATCGATGAAGTAATCAGCAGCTAGATTATATTCATCAAGGTCACCAAATGCAGCGCCAGCTTCTAAGTTGATATCTTTACCGTTAGACAATGTAGTTACATATTTAGCACGTAATGTTGGGTCAACACCATCATCATAGTCGTTATCGTAACCCTTAAGACCTGCTGCAATTAATAAGCCAGGTGCAGGCAAATAACCTACTTCAGCACCATAAACTGTCTCATCAAAATCAGGTCCAATATCAAATTTACGATCATCACGACCAACATTACCGCTTACATAAAAATCAGAATTAGGTACGAAGTATTCAACACCTACGCCGTATTGATGTCTTTCATCATCACCAACTTCGCTGTATTGGTATTTCGCATTTACATTACTTGCACGATCAAGGAATGCAGCTTCAGCTAGTGGAGCATTGCGTGTTTGAACTGGTTGGAAATAATAAGTACCATCAACACCAAATGAACCACTTGTACTACCATTATCAGGATCGATAAGACCTGCAGAAGCACCTACTTCAGCTTGATATGCATTTGCAGTTCCAGTTACAGCTAAAGCAGAAAGAAGTGCAGACGCGATTGCTAATTTTTTCATGGATACTTCCCCTCAATAGAGTTAGTTGTTAATACATTTTTTGTTACAAGTTCAGTGTAGGGGAAAATCATGAAGGATCAATCAAGCAAAAGTAACAGTAATGTATCTTGTGTAATTTTTATGTAAAAATAAAACTTTAAATTATTGATTTTAAAAAATAAAAAATCATGTTAATTCATGTGAAAGATAAGGTGTTTTAGTCATTTTATGTTGTTTTTGAATATGAATTGTATGCAATTTGAACGAAAGTAGCAGTTTTGGCACTGCTACTTCCCCATGTTGAATGGAATTAGAATCGATATGTTCCGTTTACATTAAACTTATTTTCATCATCACTGAATCTTAAAATACTCCCAAGAGAGAGGTTATTATTGATAAAGTATTTGCCACGTAATTGGTATTCGTCTTTATGAATTTTACTAGTGCTATTCGTATCTCGCGTATAAGCACTACCTAGGCTTAAGCGTTGAGTTAAATAATAATCCCCACCAAATGTAATCGAATCAATATCATGTCCAAAGCTACCATCCAATTCTAAATTGAGATATTGACCATTTTGGCCTAATGGGGTGACATATTTGGCTTTTAAAGCAAAAGCATTTTCATCAAAGCCTTCACCTTTATAAGCATTAATACCTACTGCTATCAGTAAATTTTGAATAGGAGTATAACCAACGAGAGCTCTATAGGTGGTTAGATCGAAACGCTGCTTAGCATGAGATGAACCGTTTAGTGAGCTTGAGCGTGACTCCACTTTATAATGTTGACGACCGACCTCACCTGTGAAGTACAGTTGATCAATATAATATTCTCCCCCTATTGAATAGCCGTGCAGCTCTTGTTTGCTTTGCGCAACTGTATCATTTATATACACTTTATCGTCTTTAATATGCTGAAAACTATATTTCGCTGAAACGCGATTATGGTGGCCAAGAAATGCAGCCTCATTAAGTGGTTTATTTTCAGTATCAACTGCTTTGAAGTAATAAGTACCTTCTGTTTCAAATACACCGTGATAATCAACCTTGAGACTATCATGGTCAAAATAGGTATATCCAGCATCAATTTGAGCTTGGTAGGCCATGGCTGAAGTTGTCAAAGGGAGGATGGCCAAAGCCAAATAGGTTTTGTTCATTTTCATAAGTCTCTGCTTATTGTTGTAAAAATAAAGTAAGTATTTTTTAATAATTAAATGTATTGTTAATAATAACTAAACAATGGTCAAGAGAATATTGAATAAAAAAGCAAACTCTCAAGTTTTACTTGGCTGTGTTAAAATATTGGCAATTTTGATATAGACATATTTAGGATCTACACCGTGGAAATTAATCCTTATCTTCTCCAGCTAAAAGACTTGAGCGAACGTGGTCAAACACTACGGGGGTATCTTTGACTACGATCTAAAGAAAGAGCGTTTAGAGGAGGTTCTCCGCGAACTTGAAGATCCAGCAATTTGGAATGATCAAAATCGTGCTCAAGCGATGGCGAAAGAAAAAGGTGAGCTCGAAAACGTTTTAAATGTTTTAGATGGTTTAGCAACACAACTTGATGATGCACAAGCGATGCTTGATCTTGCTGTAGAAGCGGATGAAGAAGAAATGCTTGCAGATGTTCAAGCAGAACTTGATTCAGCTGAGGCTGAACTGGCTAAACTTGAATTCAGACGTATGTTTAGTAATCCAATGGATCCAAATCCTTGCTATGTCGAAATTCAAGCGGGGTCAGGTGGTACTGAAGCTCAAGATTGGGCATCTATGCTATTACGTATGTACTTACGTTGGATTGAGCGTCATGGCTTTAAAGCTGAGTTAATGGAAGAATCTGACGGTGATGTGGCTGGGATTAAATCGGCAACTATTCGTGTAGAAGGCGAATATGCTTATGGCTGGTTACGTACTGAATCAGGTGTACATCGCTTAGTTCGTAAATCACCTTTTGACTCAGGCAACCGTCGTCACACTTCATTCTCAGCGGTTTTTGTGTCTCCAGAAATTGATGACAACATTGAAATTGAGATCAATCCAGCAGATGTCCGTACGGATACATACCGTGCTTCAGGTGCAGGTGGTCAGCACATTAACAAAACAGATTCTGCCGTGCGTTTAACCCATGCACCAACTGGAATTGTGGTGGCTTGTCAGAACCAGCGTTCACAACACGCTAACCGTGATCATGCTTGGAAACAGCTTCGTGCTAAATTGTACGAATTGGAAATGAATAAGCGTAATGAAGCAGCTCAAGCACTAGAAGATTCTAAATCGGATATTGGGTGGGGGAGCCAAATTCGATCTTATGTGTTGGATGATTCACGTATTAAGGACTTACGTACTGGCGTTGAAAATTCAAATACGGGTGCCGTGTTAGATGGTGATCTTGATAAATTTATTGAAGCTAGTTTGAAACAAGGGCTTTAATATTTTTTTAAAAAAAGCAGGGTAAAAGCCCTGCTTTTTTTGTTCTAACACGAAGCTTGCTAGATTAAATCAGTTCAATGTTAGAATCAGAATTATTCGGCACAGTCATTCATAAACTCGATTTGTTAAATATCGTAATAATTCGATATTAATATCTATAAAAATCGATATAATGAGTTCAGCACAGTGCAGATCATTAACTTGAGTGAAATGAGATGGATACTGAAGCAATTTTTAAAGCCTTATCGAACCCGATACGCCGCCAAATTTTACAATGTTTAAAAGATCCAGAGCGCTTTATTCCACAAGATGAGTGCGTGCAAGATTTTAGTCGTGGCGTATGTGCAGGACAGATTGAAAAAATTGCAGATGTATCTCAGTCAACCATGTCTAATCATTTATCTGTTTTACAACAAGCAGGTTTGGTTCATGTTACTAAGCATGGTCAATGGTCTTATTTTTCTCGTAATGAAGCACTGATAAAAAGTTTTGCAGAACACCTTCAACAATCACTCTAACGATAATGAGTGAAGAGGATAAATGAATGACTGATTTTAGTAGCCCAGTAGTCTTTGGTGAATTAAAGCTCAAAAATCGCGTGGTTATGGCACCTTTAACGCGTAGTCGTGCGACAGATGATCGTGTACCAACAGAAATGATGGCTGAGTATTATGCGCAACGTGCAAGTAGTGGATTAATTATCTCAGAAGCGACCGTAATTTCTGAGGAGGCGAATGGTTATTCAAATACGCCAGGATTATTCACTGATGCTCAAGTGGAAGGGTGGAAGAAAGTAACCCAAGCTGTTCATGAAAAAAATGGCTTAATTGTCGCTCAGCTTTGGCATGTTGGACGTGTGTCACATCCAGATTTACTGAAGGGTGATATACCCGTTTCGGCGAGTGCTGTTCAACAAGCCGGATATGTCAGTTTGTTGCGTCCGAAACGTCCTTATGTCTTGCCACATCCATTAGAAATTTCTGAAATTCATGCGATTACAGCGCAATATAAACAAGCAGCAATTCGTGCTAAAGAGGCAGGATTTGATGGTGTGGAATTGCATGCGGCGAATGGTTATTTAATTGATCAATTCTTGCAATCGAAAACCAATCAGCGTGAAGATGAATATGGTGGCTCGGTGGAAAATCGTGCGCGTTTCTTGTTAGAAGTCGTGGATGAGCTAATTGAAGTTTGGGGTGCTGGTCGAGTAGGTGTACATTTAGCTCCTCGTGGTGATGAACACGATATGGGTGATGATGATCCACGTGAAACTTTTGGTTATGTGTTAGAACAACTCGGTCAAAGAAACATTGCATTTTTCTTTACACGTGAATATTTGGCAGAAGACAGTATTAGTCAAGAATTAAAAGCGCGTGGACAAGGTATTCCTTTTATTGCCAATATGCGTTTAAGTCGAGAGGATGCTTTACAACTTCTCACTTCAGGTCAAGCTGATGCAGTGTCTTTTGGTAAAGATTATATCGCCAATCCTGATTTATATGAGCGTTTGGTACAGAATGCTCCTTTGAATGAATTAAAGTTAGAAAATATGATCGGGACGAATGTGGCTGAAGGCTATATCGATTATCCTTTTTTACAAGGAAATTGAAATTTAAGATAAGTATTTGAACCGAAAAAATTCGCAGGGTATGATCTCAACTTCGTGGTCATGCCCTATTTTTTTAAGAATGCTCGAGGTCTTACGTTTTGACAACTCCATTTTGGTATAACGCAGCATTGGCTTTACTAAAGCCAATTTATAAATGGCGTATAAAAAAGCGAGCAGACAATATTGAGCAATTTCATCAAGAGTGCTTAGAGCGCTTCGGTCCGTTTCAATCTCCAAAAAATCTTAATGCGATATGGTTTCATGTGGTTTCAGTTGGAGAAACCAATGCTGCACAACCTCTGATAGAACATTATTTAAAGCTTGGGTATGCTGTGTTGGTTTCGAATACCACCAAAACAGGTCAGGCACGAGCTAAATCCTTATTTGCAAAAGCACCATATGTAGATCTTTTTCAAGCAGTATATTTACCTGCAGATCAAAAAAAATTAGTCAGTGCTTTTTTTAAAAAATATCAACCCAAAATGTTGGTTTTGGTTGAAACAGAACTATGGCCCAATTTAATTGATCAGGCGAAAATTAGTAAAATACCCACTTTTTTGGTGAACGCACGTTTATCTAAAAAGTCAGCAAAAGGATACGCCAAAGTACCAAGTATTACTCAGCCTATGCTCAGCGGTCTGACTCAACTTTTGGCTCAAGATGAAGCTTCACTGAATCGATTTAGGGCTTTAGGTGCTGCTACAGCGCATAGTCAAACAGTGGGTAGTATTAAGTTTGATATTCATGCGCCCGAAGAAATGCTATTGAAAGCGCAACAAATTCATCAAGATTGGGATTTGCAAGCACGCCAAATTATTACGATTGCAAGCACACATCATCCTGAAGAGAAAAATCTGTTATCTAAGTTTAAAGATTATTTAAATGATCATCCTGCCGTCTTGCTGATTATTGTACCGCGTCATCCAGAACGTTTTGATGAAGTTGCACAAGCCATTCAAAGTCATGAGTTAAAAATGCATCGACGTAGTTTAGGTGAAATCATTGAGGCTGATACACAAGTTTATCTTGCTGATAGTATGGGTGAAATGTGGATTTGGTATGCATTGAGCCAAGCAAGTTTTGTGGGTGGATCATTAAATGAACCTGGCGGTGGGCATAATATCTTAGAGCCAATATCACTCAATGTCCCGACTGTGATTGGACCGAACTACTTTAACTTTCAAACCATTGTCGATGAATTTGTGGAAGAAAAAGGGATTCTAATCGGTCAAACTACGGAAGAGGTGGTGAATCATCTTATTCAGTGCTTATCTCAGGATGAAACGATTTTAGCAGTACAAAATCAGGCTCAAAAGATCATGCAACGGAATACAGGGTCATTGCAAAAACATATTCATGTCCTGAATCAATACCTTTAGTTTTTAAGTATATGAATATTGTATTGCTTGATCCTGCATCAGCACAGGATGACCTCTGGACGATTCAATCTGCACGCCAAATTGAGCATCTGAAGCATCAACTTGATATTAAAATTGGAGATACTTTAAAGGTTGGTATTAGAGGTGCTGGTCGATATACAGCTGAGGTCATAGAAATTTCTGAAAGGAAAATCTTAATTCAGCCACTTTATGAAGAGCCTGTACCGAAGAAATTACCTGTAACGTTAATCGTTGCTATGCCTAGACCGAAAGTATTGAGACGATTGATTCAAGATGCTGTAACTTTAGGCGTAGAAAAAATCATTTTGCTGCACAGCTATCGGGTCGATAAAAGCTATTGGCAAACACCATTTTTACAACAAATTGATCACTATGTTCAACTGGGCTTAGAACAAGCGGGTGATACATTTCCACCTGAAATCGAAATGTATAAACGCTTTAAACCTTTTGTGGAAGATGTTCTTCCTCAAATGATTTCCGTTGAACGACCAGCTTATGTAGCACATCCTTATGCAACCCACAGTATGCCTCATGCGATTGAGCACCCGTGTACGATATTGATTGGGCCTGAAGGTGGTTATATTCCTTATGAGATTGATTTACTCATAAAAAACGGCTGCCAAGCTGTCAGCTTAGGCAACCGAATTATTCGTACTGAGACGGTGATTCCTTATGTGTTAGGTCGTCTGTTTAGCACGTGGTGATTCATCTTCTTGTGAAGAATCTCCGCGATAGACTTTAACCTCTTGAACTGGATATGGAATCGAGATTTCATGTTCAGCAAAAGCTTGAATCACTTTTTCTTGAACTAAACTAATAGATGTAGATGTCGCAGTTTCACCCGTATTCACCCACCAACGTACAGTGAGGTTGATTGAGAAATCAGCTAAGGCAGAGACATTCACGCTAAATGCAGGTTGACTGAGGATTTGTTGATCCCGGTCTAAAATACTCAAAATAATATCTTTCGCTTTTTGAACATCATCTTCGTAACCAATACCGACCACGAATTCACAACGACGACGTGGATATGCCGTATTAACAGTAACTGCATTGGTATAAACCGTTGCGTTGGGAATGACGATACGGCGACCATCAGGTGAACGTAAGTAGGTTGCACGAATTTGAATATCTTCAACGGTCCCCTCTAAACCATTCACAATGATATCGTCGCCAATTTTGAAGGGTTCACCGAGTAGAATTAAGATACCAGAGAGCAGGTTTTGAAAAATATCTTTAAATGCAAAACCAATTGCGACAGATCCGATCCCCAGTGCACTCATCAGCTGTCCAGGTGTAAACCCTGGAATTGCAATAACCATCGCAATTAAGAAGCCAAAGAAAATAATAAAAGAGCTACCGACGCGGTTGAGGACGAGCACTAAATTTTGTTTGGTATATGAACGCTCTGAAAGTGCTTTTCTGACAAATAATTTGAACAGCTTAGACAACAACCAAAATAAGGTAAATACAATCAAAGCAATACAGATATAAGGGATTCGTTCCCAAAAGCCATCCATGATTTTATCAATGGTGGTATATGCATCATTGTATTTCGCAGTATGTGCAATGACGGTTTGAGCCGTTTTCTCACTTGCATCTTGTAGAAGTTGAGTCGTACCTTGAGCCACCTGACTCAAAGAATTTTGTTGTTCAGCCACGAGTGTTCCAAATGTATTGAATGTTTACATTTTGCCTGAAAATACAGTGAATAAAAATCACGTTCGCAGGTTTTATCGTCATTTTTATTCATTGAATAAACTGAAAATAACAAAAAAATTGCATGTTTTTATAAACATTCAGCACCTTGTCCAACAAAAAAATCGAAATGGTATTTATTGATAAAAAAATGGAGTTTTTTGACAACGACAGATTTTACTTGCTTAGGAATGATGATCAGCAATGATTCGGATCATTGATTGTTAGATATTTTAGGTTGTTCAATTGGCAAGAAGATACGGATAACTTTTGAAATAAATGAATGCTCAGTCTACGACCAAAGCATGATTGTTTGAAATTTTAAAGTATAGTCATACTCAAGATATAAGACAAAAAATGATCAGTATGATCAAGACAACTCTCGAGATGAGAAACATAAATCAAGGATGCGAATTATGAATGAAATATATCCAGTACCCGAAGTTTTTAAAAAAACTGCACGAACCAATGAAGAGCAATATTTCGAGCGGTATAAAGCATCTATTGAAAACCCCGAAGCATTTTGGACCGAAGCAGCCAAGAAACTAGACTGGATTAAGCCTTTTACACAAGTCAAAAATACCAACTTTGATAAAGAGAATTACAAAGTTGAATGGTTTGCAGATGGCCAATTAAATGTCAGTGAAAACTGTCTCGATCGACATTTAAAAGAACACCCACATAAACCTGCGATTATTTGGGAAGGTGATCATCCATCACGCCATAAAATTATTTCATTTGAAGAATTACACGATGAAGTTTGTCGTTTTGCCAATGTTCTCAAGAAGCATGGCGTGACCAAAGGCGACCGTGTTGTTCTGTATATGCCAATGGTCCCTGAAGCAGCCATTGCGATGTTGGCATGTACACGTATTGGTGCGGTACATTGCGTGGTGTTTGGAGGTTTTTCACCAGATTCTTTAGCAAGTCGTATTGATGATAGCCAAGCAAAAGTCATCATTACAGCAGACTCGGGCATGCGTGGTGGAAAGCCAATTCCACTGAAAGAAAACGTTGATGCAGCGATGGAGCTTGACGGGACGAGTTCTGTACAAAATGTCATTGTGGTACATCGTACTGGTAACCCAATCACGATGCATAAAGGGCGTGACCTGTGGTATCACATGGAAATCATGACAGTCACAGATATCTGTCCACCTGAACCAATGAATTCAGAGGATCCGTTGTTTATTTTATATACTTCAGGCTCAACGGGTAAACCTAAAGGTGTGCTACATACTACAGGCGGTTATCTGACTTACGCGAACTTTACCTTTAGGGAAGTATTTGATTTAAAACAAGACGATATTTTCTGGTGTACCGCTGACGTCGGTTGGATTACTGGTCATTCTTATGTGTTGTATGGTCCGCTTTCAAATGGGACGACAACATTGATGTTTGAGGGTGTTCCACAATATCCAACTTGGGCACGCACAGGACATATTGTAGATAAGCACAACGTCACAATTTTATATACGGCACCAACGGCGATCCGAGCGATGATGCGTGAAGGTGATGCATTTATCCGTGAAAGTGACCGTAGTAGTTTACGCTTGTTGGGCTCCGTCGGTGAGCCAATTAATCCTGAAGCTTGGAACTGGTACTACACCGTAGTTGGTGAAAGTCGTTGTCCAATTGTAGATACATGGTGGCAAACTGAAACAGGTGGCTTCATGATTTCGCCTTTACCGGGCGCAACTGCACTTAAACCTGGTTCTGCAACACGCCCATTCTTTGGTGTACAACCTGCTTTGGTTGATGCTGATGGTAAAGAGCTAGAAGGAGAGGCTGAAGGTAATTTGGTGATCAAAGATTCTTGGCCAGGACAAATGCGTACCATTTGGGGTGATCCAGATCGTTTTATCGAGGCATATTTCTCAACTTATCCAGGGAATTATTTCACGGGAGATGGTGCACGCCGTGATAAAGATGGTTATTACTGGATTACGGGGCGAGTGGATGATGTTCTGAACGTTTCGGGACACCGCTTGGGGACTGCAGAGATTGAAAGTGCATTGGTTGCACATGAACATGTTGCAGAGGCAGCCGTTGTGGGTATGCCACATGACATCAAAGGTCAAGGGATTGCAGCCTATGTAACTTTACAGGCAGATACGCCAGAGTCAGCAGAACTCAGGAAAGAGCTAGTAGGTTGGGTAAGAAAAGTTTTAGGACCTGTGGCTACACCAGATGCAATTTATTGGGCGCCAGCATTACCAAAAACACGTTCAGGCAAGATTATGCGCCGAATTTTGAGAAAAATTGCCGCTAATGAGCTAGATAGTTTGGGCGATACCTCAACTTTGGCAGATCCACAGGTCGTGGATCAATTAATTGCTGAAGTGAAATCACAGCAGTAATCCTGATTAAACAGACGAAGTCATGTTTTAAATACCGTTAGTTCAACTAGCGGTATTTTTAGTTCAGTGATAAGAAAAGCAGGCATTGTGATAAGTCAAATCATGTTGATCTGCTAAGCTTATCAGCAGATGCGATACGGAATATAACAATGAATTCTCCCCTAAATTTTAATCCTGAAACGCCACTTGAGACTGCGCAAATACTTGCATCTGAGTTTGCGAAAACCGCAGCAGAACGAGATAAACAAGGTGGAAATCCAAAGGCTCAGCGAGATCTAATTCGACAAAGTGGTTTGTTGTCTTTATCTATTCCAAAAGAATTTGGTGGGCAAGGTGCAACTTGGAGCACGATTTTTAAAACTATTCAAACCATTGCTCAAGTTGATAGTTCACTTGCGCATGTATATGGCTTTCATCATTTGCTTATTGCGACGGTACAACTTTTTGCACAGCCAGCTCAATATGGAGATTGGTTTAGACAAACCGCCAAACACAACTTATTTTGGGGAAATACGTTAAATCCATTAGATCGTAGAACAACCGCGAAACAAGTTTCTGATGAAGAATTTATCTTCCATGGTGATAAAAGTTTTTGTTCTGGATCAATTGATTCAGATATCCTGCTCTGTTCGGGATTTAATGAAGATGGAAAGTTACTGATTGGCGTGATTCCAACAGCACGAGAGGGCGTGAGCTTTCTTGGGGATTGGAATAATATGGGGCAACGTCAAACGGATAGTGGTACCAGTCATTTTGAACAGGTCAAAATTCGCAAGGATGAATTACTCCTCAATCCCGGTCCTTTAAGTACACCTTATTCAAGTTTGAGACCGCTAATTGCTCAACTGATTTTCGTGCATTTATTTTTAGGTGTTGCTGAGGGAGCGTTCAATGTTGCGAAAGAGACAGTTCAAACACAAAAAGCTTGGTCGAAATCACTGGTTGAACAAGCGGTGAATGATCCATTTACCCAGAAGCATTTCGCCGAATTTTATGTGCAACTTGAAGGTGTGCGCTTGCTCGCGGAAAAAGCGATCAATACATTACAAAAGGCGTGGGATGAAGGGGAAACATTAACTGCGGAGCAACGTGGTGAAGCCTCAATTGCAATCGCAACCGCCAAAATTGCAGCGACTAGTACTTCACTTTATGTGACACAAAATATTTTTCAAGTGATGGGTGCACGCGCGACTACTGCAAAACTGAATTTAGATCGATTCTGGCGTAATGTACGAACCCAAACCCTGCATGATCCAATTGATTATAAATATCAGGAAGTCGGAGAGTGGGCATTAACTGGAAAAATTCCAGATCCAAGTTTCTACTCTTAGATCCAATTGATTATGAAAAAAGCCTCTATCGTAGAGGCTTTTATTTATTTTTGATGAATATTTTCTAAAGTATCGACAAGCGTACGTGTCATCTGATCAATTTCGTAATTGACTTGATCGCCGACTTGAACATATTTCCATGTGGTTAAGCGTAAAGTTTCTGGAATAAGATCGATTGAGATTTGATTGTTTGCACGATCAACCCGATTGACTGTCAAACTGCAGCCATTTAAACCGATAAAGCCCTTTAAGAAGAAATATTTGATATTGCCATTTGGAATTTCAAGGTCGATATGAAACGTTTCACCATTTTTGCTTAAATGCTTTACGGTTGCAGTGCCTTCAATATGACCATATAAATTATGCCCACCATTCTCAGCACCTACTTTAGCGGAGCGTTCAATGTTGACCTCATCACCGACGTTGAGTTGACCTAAAGTGGTTAATTCAAGTGTCAGATTTGAAACATCAAAATGCACTTGACCAGCGATCAGATCAATTTGTGTAGCGGTTAAGCAAACACCATTAATCGCAACACTGGCGCCGATAAATACATCATGAAAAAGGTTGAGCGCATTAGAAATAACAAAAGTCCGATATCCCTCTTTATGCTGTATATCTAATACTTTTTCTAACCCTTGCACGATACCTGTATACATAATAAACCTTTGCCTAAAAATAAATCTTAATTGCTTTTAATCCTAACTGAGATCGTAGCGATGATCATCTTACGCAGATCAATTGGTTCTAGGTAAAAAGAAGGTCAATAAACCCAGTAGTGGTAAGTATGAGCTAAAGTGAAATACCCAACGAATACCTTGATGATCTGCCACATAGCCCAAAGCTGCTGCCGCGATACCGCTGATCCCAAACATCAAACCAAACATCAAACCAGAGACCATGCCGACACGACCTGGCATCGCTTCTTGTGCATATACAACCATTGCTGAAAATGCGGAAGACATAATCAATCCAGCAAGAATCGCAAAGATACACGTCCACATCAAATTCACATGTGGCATGAGTAATGCAAAGGGTGCCATGCCAATGAAGGAAATCCAAATGACAGCTTTACGACCTATTTTGTCACCGATAGGGCCGCCAGCAAAAGTACCGATTGCGACTGCAGCTAAAAAAGCAAATAAATAAAGCTGAGCCTGTTGAATACTGACCTGAAACTTTTCGATCAAATAGAAGGTATAGTAATTTCCAATACTTGCAATGTACGTGAATTTTGCAAACATTAACGCACAGATAATCACAATTCCCTGTACAAGTTTAGAACCTTTCAACGGTATTGATTGCTTGGCTTTTACTGCTGAAGCAGCTTGAACACCATATTGAATGGTCCATCGACTGATTCTGTAAAGCAGATAAATAGCGAAAATGGCAAATATCATGAGCCAAGCAACTGAGGCTTGGCCGTTCGGTACAATGATTGCTGCGGCCAACAGTGGCCCAACGGCAGAGCCGCTATTACCACCCACTTGAAAAGCGGATTGAGCAGTTCCGAAGCGACCACCTGATGCTGTTCTCGCTACTCGTGAGGCTTCTGGGTGAAAGGCAGATGAGCCCACACCGATGAGTGCTGCTGAAATCAGTAAGATTGGAAAAGTCCATGCAAATGCCAGCAGAACGATACCTAGCAGTGTAACGCACATACCCAAAGGGAGGAGGTAGGGCTTAGGATGCTTATCAGTGTAGAGTCCAACCCAAGGTTGCAGAATAGATGCAGTCATTTGATAGACCAAAGAAATAATCCCGATTTGGGTAAAGCTCAAGTCAAAATTGAGTTTCAGCATGGGATAAATGGCTGGTAAGCAAGACTGGATCAGATCATGTAATCCATGCGCTAATGCAATAGCGAAAATAATATGAACCGCCATTTTATTCGCTGAAGCACCAGAGGAATTGTTTGAATGTTCTATTGATTGAATTGAACCCATAAGGCTGTGCTGTCTTCATTTTTGAGGTGATTATAACCGTGCAACAGCTGAACAATGTACGATTTATTCAATTTTCGATGTACTGTTGCTGATCAGATTATATGAACTATCCAATAAAAAGCCCCCAAGCCGAGCCTTGGGGGTTAAGTTGCTACTGCATGACGCTATTATTATAGTTATCAGGGTCAAAACAAGACTGAACAAAGCGCTGATTTCATTCAGATCGTTGTTAATTAATCGAAGACCAATTAAGCTGATTTAGCGGTGATGTGTTGTTGCTGTTCAGCTTCGAGTTTTCGAACTAAAGGCAGTACTTTTTCACCAAAATATTCAACTTCCTCTATAAAATGTAAGAAGCCAGATAAGATCAGATCCACACCAACTGATTTTAATTCAACGATACGTTCAGCAATTTGTTGCGGTGTACCGATGAGATTTGTTCTGAACCCGTCGTTGTATTGGACAAGATCTTCAAATGTTGATTTTGCCCAGTTACCTTCACCTTCTTGAGTTGCGGCACCAGCTTCACGAGTTGCATCACCAAAGGCATTGACTGCTTCTACATTTGCATTGTCAATGATTTCTTGAAGTACAGCTTTTGCTTCCTCTTCAGTATCGCGAGCAATGATAAAGGCATTCACCCCAATTTTGACTTGATGTTGATTCAGCTTGGCTTTTTCACGGATGTCATCAATCTGCTTTTTAATTTCAGCAGGCGTGTTTCCATTGGTGAAATACCAATCAGAAACACGAGATGCCATATCACGTGCGGCACGCGAGCTACCCCCTTGGAAAATTTCAATATGTGGGCTTTGAACAGGTTTTGGCTTCAAGGTGTAGTCTTTAAATTGATAATATTTTCCATCAAAACTAAAGTTATCCTGCGTCCAAATGCCTTTTAAGCTACGAATAAACTCCTCTGAACGTGCATATCGTTGATCGTGTTCAGGCCATTCTTCACCGATGGCATCAAATTCACCACGGAACCATCCGCTCACAACATTAATAGCGATACGACCATTGGTTAAATGATCAATTGTCGCGAGCTGTTTAGCCGCCAGCGCGGGTTTCCAAGGGCCTGGTAAAATTGCTGCGATTACACGTAATTTTTCAGTTTTTGCCAATAAGCCATGACTAAAGCTTACAGATTCATGCTGATTCTCCGCACCGTATCCTGCCGTGAATCGAATCTGTGTCAAAGCATATTCAAATCCACTTTTTTCAGCAGCTTGCGCGAGTCGAACATTGTAGTCGTAGCTCCAGTCTGTTCGTTGTTCAACATTACTGACGACAAGACCACCACTGACATTTGGAACCCAATAGGCAAATTTAATCGCTTGTTTTTGTGCATTAGACATGGCTTATACCCTCATTGATTCAATTATATTTATGCCACTTCAATTTTTGGGGCAGCATTATTCTTGTGATGCAAGCGTGACTCTGCTGCATCTAAACTTGGTACTGCTGCTGAAGGTAATACTTCTTCTTGTTCAATTTGTTTGTTAATGCCCAAGTTTTGATTGGCTTGTTGGGTTTTATCTTTCACAACCTCAGCACGTTTACCTTTGGCTGGTGCCCACTCTAAAATTGGTAAAGCACGAGCAATGGCTAAGGTAATGCGCGCACGTAATAGTTCACTGTGAATGGTGTATTCAGGCGTAAAATCACGATCAGTTGCATAAACGCCAATTGGCAAAGTCTGTGCTTGGAAGAAGCTAAATAAAGGACGCAATTGATGCTCAAGTACTAAGGCATGGCGATCACTGCCCCCTGATGCAGCTAGTAATACAGGCACATCAACCAGCGCAGTTTGTTCTACAAAGTCAAAGAAATGTTTAAATAAACCTGTGAAAGATGCGCGATATACGGGCGTTCCCACAATCAACGCATCCGCGGCTTCAACAGCAGCAAGATCATCTTGAACACGTTGCGGCAGCTGATTGCGATAAATGGCACCACCTAATAAATGACCGATTTCGCTAAATTTAATAAAATGCACATTAATAGGTGTTGCTTCACCTAACTCATCCAAAATCGCTTGAACAAGCGCTTCAGTTTTTGAAGGATTATTTAGACCGCCAGAGACAGCAACGATATTTAATGGTTTTTGTTGAGCAGTAGACATAGTACAAACCTAAAAATTTAAAATTAATCTCGGATGCACTATTTATGTGGATTTATGCTTATTCTGTAAAATAAGCAAAATAAGAATAAATATCATTTTTGCGTATATGGCGATAATTAAATCTTTTTGAGATACAAATAAGTGATAAATAACTGAATAAACGTATATTTATGATTATGAATAAGCTATTTCAATATTTGAATAAATTTTATATTTAAAAGTGATGTGCTTATCGAATTTTCAAAATTACATAAAAAAATCGCGTTTGTAAGATTTAGCCCGACATTTTCTGCAAAAATTCGTTAATATTTATATATCCTTAACAGCTATAGCACAGTTAGTATATTGATTGTGTTTGAGATCTCTCGCCTCGCTTATGAATATTTTAATCGTTGATGATCATCCACTGTTTCGTCATGCTTTAATTCAAGCAGTTCGTTACAGCTTACCGCAAGCCCAAATCCATGAAACAGCTGCTGTTAATGAATTTTATGAACGTTTAGAAAAAGGTCCTGAACCAGATTTAGTACTTTTAGATTTGAATCTTCCAGGTGCATCAGGCTTCTCAGCGTTGGTGCATGTGCGTGCACAGTATCCATCGTTACCAATTATTGTCGTATCGGCGCATGAAGAAGTTTCAATTATTCAACGCTCGATTGCACATGGTGCAATGGGCTATATTCCAAAATCAGCGCATCCAAGTCACATTGGTGAAGCGATTCGTCAGGTATTAGAAGGGGATATGTGGTTACCGCCAAATCTGCCTGCGAATTTAAACTTTGATCCACGTGCTGCAGATGAAACAGCTTTAGCAGAACGTATTCAATCTCTAACACCACAACAATTCCGAGTGTTAATGATGGTTGCGGAAGGTTTGTTGAATAAACAGATCGCATACGAACTTGATGTTTCTGAAGCAACGATTAAAGCGCATGTGACCGCGATTTTCCGTAAATTAGGCGTTCAAAATCGTACTCAGGCTGTATTAGCGATTAATGCATTAAACATCGAAGAAAAACGTGTTTAATTGATTCTTAGATTTGAAAAAAAGACCTAATCAAAGGTCTTTTTTTCGATGCGTATCTACTTTAGGCTAAACAGTCCTGTTTAGGTGTCAACTCATTACAATATAGAGGATTGAGTGCACATTGAAGTTCATCAATTTGATCTTGTGTTACATAGCCCTTGCGTTTTAAATATTCTGCAACGCGATCATCTCTAAGACTTAAAAAAGCGGCATCATAAACTTTCAAATCAACAAAGAGTGCAGCCGTTTCAAGCCCATTAAAACGATCTAAAAACACCTCATTGCCATACATGAGAAAAATATGATCGAAATCTGCATGTGCATCGATGCCTAATTTTTCTGCGAGTGCAAGCGGCGGTGTTTTGATAAAGAGTAAATCTGAAATTTCATCAAACTGCGTGGTATCAAGCGTATTTTCACCAGTTTTCACTTTACCAAGCCAAGCTTTAAATACCAAAACGGCACCACCACGCAACAACATACTCCACACTTGATGACGCGTATGTTCATCTAAATCTCGGCATTCTGATGCTAAACGTTGAATAAGTTGATTTTCTTGTTGTGCCAATTTATCAAATAAACCTAAGCCTTGAGGGTGATAAGCTGCTGGTGTAAATACATCAAATTTTAATTGTTCAAAAACCTGTAAAGCCAAAGGTACTGCAGTTTGGTAAATCTGTTCCAAGGCACGTACATGTACATTTTTTAAGGATGTAGATGGAAAAATTTCTTGCCACTTGATTTCAGGCAAAATTGCATTGGCACCATATTGGCGATGAAATTCGTGATTACGATCTAAACCATGTGGCATAGCTTCTGAAATGTTCATTGCAAGACTCCATTTGATACTTTTATTCTCGAGAAAATTTGAGGCACTTTGATTGCTTTAATCGAAAGAAGATGTGCTGATGGCTAGATTTAGAATTATGTTGATTGCAATAAGAATAAGACTAAAGTATTAATTTTTATTTGATGAGTAAATTTGTCATCTAAAAACATGATGTTAGTAAACTTGTAACTATTTGTTTTAAATGATATTTCAACTTTTGATGTGTTTTGCCATAGAAAATCGGACTTTGATTTTTTTGGTCAATTGCCAATGCTCTTTTTAGCTTTATTTTGTTCTCTTTTGCCACCTCTAAAGCTGAGATCTGCCAATCATTGTAAAGTACGGTGTGAATATGTATAAAAATCACCCAGCTTTTCGTGGAAAAACTGGGTGATGAATGTATCAAAATGTGACTATTTCGAATCTTATTTTGAAATTTTTAAACCTGATAACCATGAACGTAGAGAGGCAGGTTTGAGAGGTTTTTTCAATAGGACAATATTCAGCTCTTTGAGTCTTTGCGGAAGCTCAGGATCTGAATCAGCTGTAATCAATGCCACAGGCACATTTTCTTGACGATGTTCTACAATAAAATCTAATCCTATTTTATTTGAATTCAGGTGTTGATCGACCAACCAAACTTGAATGTTCTCTTGTTGAATAATCTCAAGCGCTTGTTCAGGTTCTGTGGCTTTAAACACTTGATAACCCCATTTAGTAAGCAAAGTTGCCATGCCTTCTAAAATAGTTTCATCATTGTCTAAACATAAAATTTTATACGCTGCAGATTTTAATGGTGTGGCTTGAACTGGTGCGGTCACAACCTTTGGTGCATCGATGAGTGGGACTTCAATCATAAAACATGAACCCTTACCCAACTCGGAATACACATGCACAGGATAACCCAACATGCTGGTCATTCTCTGAACGATGGCGAGTCCAAGACCTAAACCTTGTTCACCCCATGGCGAGGTATGTCCACAACGTTCAAACTCTTGGAAGAGTTTAATACGTTGTTGTTCAGCAATCCCTGGACCAGTATCCCAAACACCAATACGAATATGGTTTGCTCTTTCTGCTGAACGTAACACCCCAACAATTACACGACCTTTTGCTGTGTATCTTAGGGCATTACTGACAAAGTTTTGAATAATACGGCGAATCCATTGAGGATCTGTATCAATCCAGAATTTCACGTCATGCACTCGGAAGGAGATCGCTCGTTGTGCTGCAATTGATTTAAATTGTAGTTCTAAGTCACTCAATAGGTCATGTAATGGATAGGCTTGTCGTTTAGGTTGTATTGTTCCACCTTCTAAACGTGCAATGTCTAATAATGCAGAAAGCATACTCTCTGCACCATGTAAGGCACGATCGAGTTGCTGTAGCGTTTTAGCATCTTCTTCATTTTGAATGCTTTGTTCTAATGCCGTACTGAATAACCGTGCAGCGTGCATAGGTTGAAGTAAATCATGACTTGCTGCAGCAATGAATCGACTTTTTGACATATTGGCTTTGTCAGCTTGTTCACGTGCCAATTGTTGTTCTGCCAAGGCATTGGCAAGTTGTTGAGTGCGATCTTGAACGCGTCCTTCAAGTAGTGCTTCAGTTTCTCGGAATGCCGTAATATCAGCAAATGTCGTCACGAAGCCACCGCCTTCGATTGGATTTCCTCGCATTTGGATAACACGACCATCTTTACGAATACGTTCAAACTCATGAGCGCTACCTACTTTCATCCAATGAATACGTTTACGTACGTGCTCTTCAACGGAACCAGGTCCACATTCACCGCGCTCTGCGTTGTATCGGATCAAGTCTGCAATCGGGCAGCCCACATATACCAAATCTTTTGGATAATCGAATAAAACGAGATATTGATTATTCCATGCGACTAAACACATGTTTTCATCGACAACACTTACCCCTTGGGTCATGTGGTCGATCATGGTCATAATTAGATTTTGGTTAAAGCGTTGCCATTGTGATGCTTGGTCTAGAATATTAGCGACCTGTCCAAGTGCTAATCCATTGTTAACCATGGCTGTAGTGAGTAGGGTACGTGCCGATGCAGCTCCAATTGTGCCAGCAAGATATTGTTCAGTGAAACGCCACCACATCCCATTGGCACTGCTGTTTTCGTTTAATATCACATTATTGGATAAGCAGAATTGATTAAACGCATGCATGGTCGGACCTTCACCCGTAATCCGTTTGGCAAGCGTGATCAGGTCACCCACTTTTAATCGTGCGACATCATGATGTAAATAATTAACTTCATTTGAGGTTTGTTGCGTTTGTAGGGGTTTAGTTTCGTAATAGAAGAAACTTTCTGCCTGTATTTGCTCAGCAATACTTGGACGATAAATTCGTGAGATCCAGATGTAGAGCACGATATTTAAGCCAAGTGACCAAATTACACCATGTGTTAATGGCGCAAATGATTCAAAACCAAGTAATGCTTCAGGCTTTAATAAGTCAAATCCCAGAGGACCAAACATTAGAAACGAATAAGTAAATTGATAATATTCATCTGGTAAACTTCTTAAAATTGTTGGTAAGAGCAGTGTGTAACTCCACATCACAAAACCAACGATGAGACCTGCATAGACCCCTTGCTTACTTCCACCACGCCAGTACAACCCCCCAATAAGTGCAGGTGCAAACTGTGCAACAGCACTAAATGCCAAAAGACCAAATACTGACAGCTGATCAATGTCATTAAAGAAATGGAAGAACAAGAATCCAAGTAGCATGACCGCCAAAATACATACGCGACGTGTGAATTTCAGCATTCGAGGTAAACGCTTGTCATGACGAGAAATCCAACCCAAGCGCCATAGCGCAGGCATAATCAAGTCGTTACTGAGCATGATTGAGAGTGCGACTGAAGAGACTAAAAGCATACCAGTTGAAGCCGAAAATCCTCCAAGGAATGCTAAGAGCGTCAGCCATTCTTGGTTATAGCTCAAAGGCAGTGACAGCACGGCAACATCAGGGACTGCCATGTATTCTGGTGCAGCATGAAGTGCCCAACTTGCAATCGGAATAATCGCGACAACGGTTAAAATGATGTAAGCGGCAAACCATCTGCGCGCACCACGAATATGTTTTTCATCACGTAATTCAACTACAGCAACATGAAACTGGCGTGGCAAACATATAATCGCTAATGCTGCTAAAAGTGTTTGAATCCAAAAGGTATCTGGCACGCCCATCAGTTGAATTTCATGGAAGGTTTTGGATACGTCTGCGGAAACTTGAATGAGGTTTTCGGGGCGTTCAAATAAAAAGAAAAAAGCGACACAGAGGAGTGCAAATAATTTAACAAAGGATTCAAAAGCGACTGCCAGCATTAAACCACCATGCTGTTCGGTGTTGGCAATCTGACGTGTACCAAACATCATAGCCAAAATTGCGAGAACCCCTGTAAGTGCAAGAACACCATTGGTGGTCAGATTCATCACTTCTGAATCTTGTTGCAACATCACGGATGCACTGAGTGCAATGGCTCTCAGTTGTAAGGCAAGATAAGGAATGATGGCGATCACGGCTAAAATGGTGACGAGTGAGGCGAGAGGTCCGCTTTTGCCATAACGTGCTGCCACAAAGTCAGCAATTGAGGAAATAGCATGGTGCTGACGTACCCGACCTAAGCGACGCCAAATATCATAACCAAACCAGACAAACAGAAGTGGGCCTAAGTAGATTGGAAGGAAAATGATCCCTTCACGAACAGCAGCACCCGTTGCACCGTAGAATGTCCAAGACGAACAGTACACGCCTAAGGTCAAACTAAACAATAACATGCGTCCACGTGGGCTGAGCCGACTGGCATGTTTTTCACCAAAAAAGGCGCAAATAAAAAGGATGAGGATGTAGAGGGCGAGTACCCCAATAATCAACCAACTGTTCATAGGACTTACACTTGAGAATCTCGTGTAATGATAACGCATCCATGAACTGTCACGTTCAAATTGATCAAAATTTAGCGACCAAAGTCTAAATTACAACCAATGCAAAATCTTGCTAATTTAAAAATCGGAATAATTTAAATAAAAAAAATGACCTACGGTTGGGTCTCATATGGAGTCTTGTTTATGGATGAGAGACAAGTAGAGCAAATTCTACAGAATCCCAAGTTCAAAGAAATGGTCAAAAAGAAAAGCACACTGAGCTGGACATTGACAGGCATTATGCTGTTTGTCTACGTTGGTTTTATGCTTTTAGTTGGCTATAACAAAGAATTTTTATTGTCATCGCTTTCAGGTGGTGTAACCACTTGGGGTATCCCTCTAGGATTAGGCATCATCGTGCTGTCTTTCTTGTTATGTGGTGTGTATTCGTACATTGCCAACAATAAGCTCGATCAATTAAACGAAGAAGCTATGCGCGAAGTTGAAGCCATCACTCACGAGAAGGGACTACACTAAGATGAAATGGAATTCTTTACTCACATTTGCAGGGACTGCAATGTTATCTGGATTGGCATTCGCAGGTCCTGATTTAGGTGCAGCAGAACAACAAGCAACAAATTGGCCTGCGATTATCATGTTCTTGATTTTCGTCGGTGCAACGCTGGGGATTACCAAATGGGCAGCTAAACAAACCACGAACACCAAAGATTTCTATACCGCAGGCGGTGGAATTTCTGGTTTCCAAAATGGTTTAGCCATTGCTGGTGACTATATGTCCGCAGCATCGTTCCTTGGTATTTCTGCGATGGTTTTCCTGTCAGGTTTCGATGGCTTACTCTATTCACTTGGTTTCATGGTAGGTTGGCCTATCGTACTTTTCTTGATAGCAGAGCGTTTGCGTAACTTGGGTAAATACAATTTATCTGACGTTGTATCATTCCGTTTACAAGAAAAACCTGTACGCACACTGGCAGCGTTAAGCTCTCTTGTTGTTGTTGCATTCTACTTGATTGCCCAAATGGTCGGCGCTGGTCAGTTGATCAAGCTTCTGTTTGGCTTGAACTATAACATTGCTGTCGTCATCGTCGGTCTGCTCATGATGGCATACGTTATGTTTGGCGGTATGTTAGCGACAACATGGGTGCAAATCATTAAGGCAGTGATGTTGTTGTCAGGTGCTACCTTCATGGCATTTATGGTGATGAAAGGCGTTGGCTTTAGCTTCACCAATATGTTCGAGCAATCGATTCAAGTCTTCTCTAAAGTACATGATTTAACCTTAGATGATGCAACCAAAATCATGGGACCAGGTAGTCTGGCATCAAACCCAATTGATGCGATTTCTCTTGGTTTAGCATTGATGTTTGGTACAGCTGGTTTACCACATATCCTCATGCGTTTCTTCACAGTAAAAGATGCGAAAGAAGCACGTAAATCAGTTGTTGTTGCAACAGGCTTTATCGGTTACTTCTATCTTTTAACTTTCATCATTGGTTTCGGTGCGATTCTCTATGTATCGAACAACCCACAATTCCTTGATATTGCGAAAATGGCAGTAACTGGCAAGCTAGAGCTTGTTGGTGGTAATAACATGGCTGCGGTTCACTTGTCTGATGCTTTAGGCGGTGACTTGTTCATGGGCTTCATTTCAGCGGTTGCATTTGCCACGATTCTCGCAGTTGTTGCAGGTTTAACGTTGTCAGGTGCTTCAGCAATTTCACATGACTTATATGCGAACGTATTGAAAAAAGGACAAACTACACCTGAATCTGAACTTCGTATGTCTAAAATCGCGACTTTAGGTCTTGCGATCTTTGCGATGATCTTGGGTATCTTGTTCGAGAAACAAAACGTTGCCTTCATGGTAGGTTTAGCATTCTCTGTTGCTGCATGTGCAAACTTCCCAGTGCTTGTACTTTCAATGTTCTGGAAAGGTTTAACAACGCGTGGTGCAGTTGCCGGTGGTGTTGTTGGATTAGTTTTAGCGGTTGTACTCATCGTACTTTCTAAAGCAGTTTGGGTAGATACGCTTGGTATTTCTGATACACCAATTAATCCATATAACGGTCCTGCATTATTTGCGATGCCTTTAGCATTCTTCTTCTGCTGGTTGTTCTCTGTGACAGACAATTCTGCACAAGCGCAAGCAGAACGTAAAGCATTTGATGCACAGTTTGTACGTTCACAAACAGGTATTGGTATTTCTGGTGCGTCAGACCACTAAACCATACTGATCATGATAAAAAGCCCCTTTAAGGGGCTTTTTTTCTTTACCAAATTTCTATTTTAAATGACATACAAGTCATCAACTGTCCGCTATGCTTTCATTCAAACAAAACAATAAAAATAGTTGGAGTTGAGATGAGTTTAATATGCCGCGTGATACGTGATCTCGTACGTTTACCATCCGCGTGTCTACTGATTTTACAGCTGCTGATTTTATTCCTCGCAGTGATATCAAGTCATGATTTGGCTTATCGCTCCATGACTTGGATTCTCGGCGCTTTAGTCCTTCTTATTATTGCTAAAGTCATCAAAATGACCCCAATTTTTAGTGCTGTAGGTTTATTTGGGGTATTAGGAGCTCTCATTTTTTCTTTCTTGATTCTGATTGGATATCATCAAGCCTATATTCAAATTACAGCGCATGTATTTGAAGTTATCGCGTATACGACAGCGGCTTATGGTTTGGTTCGATATATGTTCGAAGACCGCTATTTGACCAAAGATGAATTATTTGCGGCAGCGGCTGTTTTTACTTTAATTGCATGGAGCTTCGCATTTTTGTATAGCATCTGCCAGCTATATGACCCACTGAGTTTTAGCATAACGCCTGAACAATCTGTTCAACATAGTTGGTTAGATTTGTTGTTTCTCAGTTTTAGTATTCAGTCGGCAACAGGTCTTTCAGATATTATGCCCTTGAGTCCGCTGGCGAGACTGATTGCCATGATTCAAATGTTTAGTGGAGTCATGTATCTGGCTTTGATTGTTTCGCGCTTAATTGCACTGCAATACATTGCTCATTTGCCAAAGCATCAGGATGATTAAAACAGAACGTTACATCTTGCTAACGGCATTCATCTGCAAAATCATGAATAATAAGTACTTAGATCAAAAAACAGTCTCCGATGCTCTATATTGAGTCGATTTTTCTATTCCGTCTTTGATGAAACTAACTCGGCTTTGTATGAGGTTGAGGATAAATGATCTCATTTCATATAGCGTTTTATCCAGTTTGAAGCGTTTCACCGAAAAATAAATATATAGGGGAATTATGTCTTCTCAGCATCCTTCATGGTATTCAAATGTGAATCCACGTGTTTTTATCAGCACGGTACTCATTATTTTTGTATTTTTGGCCACTGTGGTGTTATCTCCTCATGGTTTTGAATTGGTTACTCAGCAACTGAACCAATGGATTACGGATTCTTTTAGTTGGTTCTATGTTTTAGCAGTTGCCATATTTCTGATCGTGCTGGCTTATATCGCAATTTCTGACTACGGCAAAATCAGGCTCGGTCCAGATCATAGCCAACCGAGTTACAGTAATGGCTCTTGGTTTGCAATGCTCTTTACCGCAGGTATGGGGATTGGCTTGATGTTTTTTGGGGTAGCAGAACCTGTAATGCATTATGTCTCTCCGCCAGTCGGTGATGGAGAAACGGTTTTGGCAGCGCAGCAAGCGATGCGAGTGACTTTCTTCCACTGGGGACTTCATGCATGGGGAATCTATGCATTGATTGGATTGTCTTTGGCGTATTTTGCTTATCGACATCAATTGCCTTTAAAAGTACGTTCCGCGCTTTATCCGATCATTGGAAAAAAAATTCATGGTCCCATGGGGGATGCCGTAGACACATTTGCCACGATTGGAACAGTATTTGGTGTGGCGACAACGTTGGGTTTTGGTGTAACGCAAATTAACTCAGGCTTGAATTATTTATTTGATGTTCCTCAATCAGCAAGTACTCAAGTGATACTGATCATTATCGTCAGCTCATTGGCATCATTGTCCGTTTTTCTAGGTTTAGAAAAAGGAATTAAACGGTTGTCTGAGTTGAATTTGGTATTGGCAATAAGTTTATTGCTCTTTGTATTCTTCGCGAGTTCTACCATTTATCTTTTGCAAACCACAATTCAGAACATGGGTCAGTATGTTTCTAATCTCTTTACCATGACATTTAATTTATATGCTTATCAACCGAATGGTTGGATTGGTGGTTGGACGATTATGTATTGGGCATGGTGGATATCATGGTCACCATTTGTCGGGATGTTTATCGCACGTGTGTCACATGGAAGAACCATTCGAGAGTTTATTGTTGGGGTTATGTTGATTCCTACTGGATTTACACTCATTTGGATGGGCTTTATGGGGAATGCTGCACTCTTCAGTATTATGCAAGAAGGCAATCAAGCACTCATGCTAGCAGTACAGAAGGATTCTTCCGTTGCATTGTTCGAATTTTTAAATAGCTTACCATTCGCTTCAATGATGAGTGTGGTAGCAACATCGCTGGTTATTTTATTCTTTGTCACTTCAGCGGATTCAGGTGCATTAGTTACAGACTATTTGACGGCTAAAGGTGAAGGTTCTCCGACATGGCAACGACTTTTTTGGACGGTGCTTATGGCGGTATTGGCAATTGTATTATTATTGGTCGGTGGACTTGGTGCTTTACAATCTGCGACCATCATGAGTGCGTTGCCATTCTCCGTCATTATGCTTTTTATTTGTTGGGGATTACTCAAAGCCTTAAAAGTAGATTTAATTAAAATGAATGCTCTGCAAGAGGCGAGAATTACACCTCGAGCAATTCATCAACCACGGAGTTGGCAAAAACGCTTAGGATTGATTATGCACTATCCTCATTCTAAGGAAGAGGTTGATGTATTTATTGAATCTCAAGTATCTCAAGCATTAGAGCAAGTTCAGAAAGAGTTCAAAAGAAGACAGTTTAAGGTTAGTGTAAATCGATTGGGTGAAGGAATAGAGTTGAGGGTAGATCATCATGACGAGTTGAATTTCGTATATCAAGTGATGTCACAAAGAACAACGCCACCGAGCTTTATGCCAGATACAATGGTGAATGAGCAGGATCATTATCAGGCGGAAGTGTTTTTAAGAGAGGGTGGACAGGCCTATGATGTAATGGACTGGACACAAGAAGACTTAATTCAAGATGTCATTGATCAATACGAAAGACATTTACATTTCTTAAGTGTAATTCGTAGCCCTGAGTAAATAGTGAATGATTAAAAAAGGACGCATTATGCGTCCTTTTTTGATTCTGTATCTAATAATTTATTAGAAACGGAATTTAGCATTTAAGCCAACAGTTTCAGTATCACGACTAGAACCATTTTCAGCGTTAGCATTTACATAACTTGCACCAACAGCTACAGCTGGAGTGATGAAGTAGTTTACGTTAGCACCGATAGCTGAGCTTGGAGTGTCATTAAAGCTTGATTCAGTATAAGAAACGCCTGCGCTTAACTGTGGATTGAAGTAAAGGTCAGATTTTAATTGGTAAAGTGTATCTTCACCGTATACTAAACCAGCTTCAAAGCCAACAGACATATTTGTATCAGTGATGCCGCCTACATATTTAGTACGAGCTGTGATCGCATCTTGATCTTCAGCAATAGTACCTGTTTCAAGTGCTGAGAATACGCTGCCGTTGTTGATTGCTTTAAAGACATCAAAAGAGTATTGATCAGCAACGCTTGTATAACCTACAGCAACTAAGAAGTTTGGAAGTAACATTGCACCAAGTTCTAAAGCATAACGATCGCCGTTACCATCTGCTAATTTAGCAACTTGTGGGTGGTTTAATGGGTTGTTTGCAGTGAAGTCATTTTTAGCATCAGTTTTTGAATGGCTATATGACGCGCTTGCATATAAAGGAATAAGTTTAGTTGGGATGTAAGCTTCAGCTTTAGCACCGTAGTTATGTTGTTCTGCTTTAACTTCTTCATTAATACCGTAAGCAGGTACTTTAACATCAGCAGAATATTCACCGAAGTTATAAGCAACAGAAACATTAGATGCTTGATTTAAGAAAGCCGCTTCAGCTAAAGGACCTTTAGTTGAGTCAACATTCTTGAAGTAATAAGTACCTTGTACAGAACCAGTGTAGTTATCATTGTTTAATGAGTCATCAAAGTACTCAGCAGCCCCTTGTACTTCAACTTGATACGCGTGTGCCCCAGTCATTGCTACTAATAAAGCAGTGGCTAAACTAATTTTTTTCATAATAGTTACCAAATAAATGTCGAATGAATATGCAGTAAATATTGTATTGTAACAATGTATTAAGTCAATGATCTTTAAGGTAAAACTATGCTGGTCTAAATTTATTTTGTGTGTTATGTCTTGATACAAGAAGATTAAGAACATGAATTTTTGAACATTTTATTCAAAAATAACAATGTGATAAGGAGATTTTCAAGGTCGGTTAAGCTTAAAAAATTGCATCGAAATTATACAAAAAAAAGATTATTAAAATCGGATAAAACGTATAAAGAAAATGTTAATTTACATGAAATTTAAGATTTTCGTTTAATTTTAACTCATTTGAAAATAAATAATGTGACTTTTTTCACCTACTTGGCAGTAAAGTGTTAGGTCGATTCGGAATTTCAAAGGGTTACGATGTTTGCAATTTAAGTTAATTTTCACATAATTACATGCTCGTTAACTAAGTTTTTTTTTATATTTAAATAAATTGAGTTTTACCTTTTAGATTTACTAAATATTATAGTTGTTATTTCTCTTATATACCCAGCTTTCTCCAAAGCTGGATTTTTTTAACTTATATTTATTTGCACCATTATAGTGCATAATTGGGTGTATTCTTTATCAATAATGAGCAAAAAAAAACCTAGTTTTCATAGAAAACTAGGTTTTTTCGCCAAAACTTGAGGGAAATACAGAAATTCTGCTGAGGTATATTTCTATCTCGCCCTAATGTGGGGCATTATGCACCAGCATATTGCACATGTAAATATTATTTTTAAAAAAAGTGTTAAAAATAGACAAAAAAATTGGAAATAATCTGTCAAAATTGAATTAAATGCATTGGTCAAATTGGAACATTGAATTGAAAGGAATCTACGTTGTTGCACTTGTTTTAACGTCTGTTTTTTTATCTGCCTGCCAGGCCTTAGATCATATTAATCCGAGAACAAAAGCATACGATTTAAAAGACGATTCAATGCTGAATAGCAGTGAATCAAAGAATCAGCATCATATTGAGACCCTATTTAATCAGCAAAATATTCAAGGTGTATTTCTCACCTATGATGGCAAACACGTTAAAACTTACGGTTCTGATCGAACAAGAGCAAAAGAAAATTTTATCCCTGCATCCACTTTTAAAATAGTGAATGCTTTGATTGGATTAGAACATCATAAATCAACTCGGTATGAAGTGTTTAAATGGGATGGAAATAAGCGTTCATATGATAGTTGGCAACGTGATTTTACGCTTGGTGAAGCCTTACAAGCATCTGTTGTACCTGTGTATCAAGCCTTAGCACACCGTATTGGACCAACATTGATGCAACAGGAATTAAGTCGAATTCAGTATGGAAATACAAAAGTCGGGGATGAGATAGATCAATTTTGGTTAAAAGGTCCTTTAGAGATTACACCTGATCAACAAGTTAAATTTGTTTATAGATTGGCACAGTTGTCATTGCCCTTTCGTAGAGATGTACAACAAGATGTAAGAGACATGATGTATGTCGAATCACGTGGTGCGAATAAGCTATATGCCAAAAGTGGTTGGGGAATGGATATTGAGCCTCAGGTGGGCTGGTATGTGGGTTTTGTAGAACAAGCCAGCGGTCAAGTCACTGCCTTTGCATTAAATTTAGAAATGAAAAATGGTGATAAAATTCAGCAACGAAAGGAAATCACTTTAGATATTTTAGATCGACTTGGTTTATTTCATTATTTACGTTAAAAGTCATATAAAAGATAAAAAAAACCCAGCCGATTGGGATGGCTGGGCTGAAAAAGGATGTTCTGTATGTGGGAGAAACATCCGAGGGTAGAACAAAATTCATTAAGCAAATCTGATATGAATCAGTGTCTTTGCAATGTAAGCATTATGGTTTAAAGGATGAGGTTTGTATAATGATTAAAAATTATGCGCATGATCTATTTTTTCGATGCTGATTAAGTGATCAAAATAATCATCTGATTTTAATTCAAAAAAAGTAAATACTGCCAAATATGTCACTTGTATATTGGTGGAAAAATAATTTAAATATTGAACAAAAAAAATTTACGGCATTACAATAGTGTGATATTTATCACATTGTTTCTTAAATAAAAACTTGTGCTTTAAGTGCTTTTTAAGCATGGTTATATTGTAAAATATAACTAAGTTCAAAGAAATTTTATAAATCTCACCGCTTTATACGGTCTTTTATTTTAGAGGTAGTTTGGATGTTAAAATCACATTCCGAACAAATTGGTCGCCGCCTATTTGTGTTCGTGATGATTATCGTCTTATCTATCCTCTGTATTTCAATCCCATTGGTCATTAGCCATTATCGCGAATATCAGAAATCACAAACAGCATTGATTGAAATAGAAAATCTTCGTGCCGTTGCTGCTCTAGCGAACCGTATTTCACGCGAGCGTGGCCCTGCGAACATGGCAATGTCGAGTTCACAAGAAGAGTTTGAAAAAAATAAACAAGCGCTTATTGAGTATCGCGCGGGAGTAGATGAACAAATTAAGGTCTCGATTCATCGATTAGATCAGTCTGGATATGATGGGTTAGAAGAGTACGTCGCTCAATACCTAAATCCAAAATTAGCGGAAGGTCGCAAACAAGTCGATCACTATATTTCGTTGCCATTTGCAGAGCGTACGCCTGAAGCTTTAGATCAAGCTATTCTTACAATGTTTAATGCGTGGGATAGCAGCCATGATTTACTGAAAAAACTGGTAATGCAGTCTAAAAGTAAAGACAGTTCGATGGGGCATTATTACACCATGATTTTGGTGTTAGCAGATTTGCGTGATCAGGCTGGACGTGTTGCTTCAAATGTAACTGCACATGTGACATTTCAGCAGCCGTTACCAAGTGACAATATTGCACGCGCATTACAAACGCAAAAACAAGTTCGCTATTTGTGGGATTTAGTGAATACCATCCAACCCGAACGCCATCGTACAGCTGAATTCGCTCGCTTACACCAAGAAGTGAAAACTCAGTTTATTGATCAAGGTTTACCTATCATCATGCGATTAATTGATGAAAGCCGAAAGGGACAACCTTATTTTTTATCAGGGACTGAATTAAGTGTAGCTGTATCTGGTAAATTCTTAACAGTTATCGATTTACAAGACTATTTGCTAAATAAGAGCGTTGAAATCGCAAAGTCAGAAAAAGACGCGAATCAACTGAACTTCCTACTCACTTTGATTGTCTCTTTAATTTCACTATTGGCTGCTTTATTTACGATGATCTATGTTCAACGTAAAGTTATTTCGCCGCTTATCATGGTGAGAGATAAATTAGTTGAATTGTCGTATGCCAATGCTTTGGTCGATAGTCATTTTATTGAAGATCAGCAGAAGCAAGTACATTCATTACACGAAGCGATGCAAAAACTTCAGAAAATGTTGCATCAACGTGATGAGTTTGAATTTGAATTAAAGAATATTGCCAATACTGATAAATTAACAGGTGTTTCAAATCGTTTTGCTCTAGAAGCTTATACCAAACTTATGGAAGCTCAGCCCAATAAGTTTACCCAAACGTGTTTGATGATTGTAGATATTGATTATTTTAAACAGGTTAATGATCAATATGGTCATGTTGCAGGGGATCAAGTCATTCAGCAGGTGGCAAATTGTTTAAGTCATAATGTTCGATCAACTGATTTAGTCGTTCGCTTTGGTGGGGATGAGTTTTTGGTGTTGATTGAAAATTTAGACTTAGCGCATGGGTTACGTGCTGCAGAAAAGATGCGTAAGAGTATTGGTGATTTACAATTTACAGATGAGCAAGGTCAATCATTTACGGTTTCGATCAGTGTGGGTGTCGCTGTCGGCGCTGATTCTTGGAAAGCCTTATTTGCTAAGGCAGACCAAGCATTATTTAGAGCGAAAGCACAGGGGCGTAATACGGTTTCAAGCTAAGATTATGTGAATATTGGCGGTAGTTACGTCCTCAATTGTCAGTTAGGTTTTTTATTAAATTTGCGTAGGAGTTTCCTACTTTTGAAAGAAAAAAAGTAGGCAAAATGCTTTTGTTTGATTGAGGACACATCCTTATATTCCAATCAAACGAGCGACATCCATGTCGCTTGTCATATCATTAAATTTCAGTTTTAATCTTTGGTTTTCTCAATTAAATAGTTAATAAAGTTGGTGCACGCAACGAGCATAAATTTAGCGTCGATATAGGTTAGATTAGATTCTTCTAACATTGCATGGCGAATACCATCGCTATCGGATGTATAGCCATAAAGTTGGCTTAAACTTCCTTTAAGTGCAGGGTGTAAACCGAATTGATCTTCAATAATTTTAAGTGCTTTTCCTAAAGTGGCTTTATCGTCTTTTGTAACAGTCTTGCAAATAGATTCGACCGCACTAATCGATTCTTTAATCGAGTTTCTGTAGTCAGGATTTTGGCGGTCGGACATAAGTGTTAGAGCTTGATTTAAATGTTGTTGAACACCTGAAAATGGATTTGAATTTTCTAAGGCTTCTTCGATAGATTGGATTTCTTCTTCTGATGTGATTTCGGTAATTTGATTGGCAACTAATCTATATACTGACTGCTCGGATTCTAGAACTACGTTAATTTCTTTTATAAATTTTCTGATATCAAAAACAGTTTTGTAATCAACATAGATAGAATTTTTTTGATTTTTTATGATGAATTCTATTAAATCATAAAATTTAAACCATTCACCTGCAAATAAGTGTTTCTTTATGAAAGCATTAAATTGTATAGGGGGAAGTATTTCATCAATCGGAATTTTAAAGAAGTTTTTGCATAGTTCTACTCTTAAAGGGGAAAAATGTTTAGCAATATTGTCATAAGATAAATCTTGAGAAAAAATATGCTCATAAAGTAAAGACCATAATTTATTTCTTAAACTTTCATCAATACTCTCTTTTTGAATAGTTTCTCGAACACTTTTATAACCATATCTTTCTGAAAACAGCATTGTTTCCCCTAATAAAAAAACGGTGAATTAATCACCGTTTTAGCATAAAATTTATTATTTAAAAATCCTCCCCCTCTTTGTTAAAGAGGCGTTAGGGGAGATTATTTCAACATCGGCTTTAAGAATCTCGCCGTATGCGAAACCTTATTTTTCGCTACTTCTTCAGGCGTACCTTCAGCAATAATCATACCGCCACCAGCACCACCTTCAGGACCTAAGTCCACAATCCAGTCGGCAGTTTTAATCACATCTAAGTTATGCTCAATCACCACAATGGTATTACCTTTATTGCGTAGCTCATGAAGAATATCCAAAAGTTTCGCAATATCGTGGAAATGTAAACCTGTGGTTGGCTCATCAAGCACATACAGTGTTTTACCTGTATCACGCTTCGCCAACTCACGTGCAAGTTTCACACGCTGTGCTTCACCACCTGAAAGCGTGGTTGCCGACTGACCTAAACGGATATAGCCCAAACCAACTTGATGTAAAGTTTCTAAACGACGATGAATGACAGGAATCGCATCAAAGAAATGCATGGCGTCTTCAACCGTCATCTCTAATACGTCAGAAATGTTTTTGCCTTTATAGCCGACTTCCAATGTTTCACGGTTATAACGCTTGCCGTGGCAGGCATCGCATGGCACATACATATCCGGTAAGAAATGCATCGCAACTTTAATCATACCGTCGCCTTCACAGGCTTCACAGCGACCACCTTTCACGTTAAATGAGAAACGACCCGCGGCATAACCACGCGCTTTGGCTTCTGGGGTTTGAGCAAAGAGTTCACGAATTGGCGTAAACAAACCTGTATAAGTTGCAGGGTTTGAGCGCGGTGTACGTCCAATTGGGCTTTGGTCAATATCCACGACTTTATCGAGGAATTGTAAGCCATCAATCGAATCAAATTTTTCTGCCGTTAACGTCGTTGCACCATTCAATTGTGTTGCTGCAAGTGGCAATAAAGTACGGTTAATTAAAGTCGATTTACCTGAACCCGATACACCCGTCACACAGGTCATCACACCTAAAGGAATGGTGAGATCAACATTCTTTAAGTTGTGACCACATGCACCCATCAATTTAATTTGCTCATCAGGTTTTGGCGGTTGCACACGCATTTTTGGCACTTCAATTTTTAACTTACCTGACAAGTATTTACCAGTCAGAGAGTCTTCATTGGCTGCCAATTCATCGTACGTTCCTTCAGCAATAACATGACCGCCATGGACACCTGCACCCGGACCAATATCAATAATATGATCAGCTGCGCGAATGGCATCTTCATCATGCTCTACCACTAAAACGGTATTGCCGAGATCACGTAACCGAACCAAAGTCTCCAGCAAACGGTCATTATCACGTTGATGCAAACCAATCGATGGCTCATCAAGCACGTACATGACGCCCATAAGACCTGCACCAATTTGCGAAGCCAAACGGATACGCTGTGCTTCACCACCTGATAAGGTTTCGGCTGAACGAGATAGACTTAAATAGTTCAAGCCGACTGATACAAGGAAGTGCAAACGCTCACGAATTTCTTTAAAAATCTTATCGGCAATTTCACCTTTGGCGCCTTCAAGATTGAGATCTTGATAATAGCTTTCAGCATCGCCAATCGACATTTTGGTGATTTCGGCAATGGTTTTGTCTTTGACACGCACATGACGTGAAATTTCATTGAGACGTGAACCGCCACAAGCGTCACACGCAGCATTAGATAAGTATTGTGCTAAATCATCACGCACATAGTTTGATTCAGTTTCACGGTAACGACGTTCTAAATGTGGTAAAACTCCTTCGAAAGCCATCACACGGTTATGACGGCGACCACGTTCATCGATATAGCTTAAGTCAATTTTTTCTTTGCCTGTACCGTAAAGGAATTTCTTTTTGGTATCCGCATCAAGTTCATTCCACGGCGTATCAAGAGAGAAGTCGAAGTGTGCAGCGACTTTTTCAATCATGCTGTAATAGTATGGACGCTGACGATCCCAACCACGAATTGCCCCTTGGCTAATGCTGACTTCAGGGTTTGGAATGAGTTTGTCAGAACTAAAATGGCTGCGTGTCCCTAAACCATCACAGACTGGGCAAGCACCAAATGGGTTGTTAAAAGAAAACAGACGAGGTTCTAATTCGGCAACGGCACGGTCACATTCAGGACATGAGTGTTTTGCTGAAAACACACGATCAGATTGCTCGCCTTTCATCCATGACAAAATAGCAATATCACCACCTAAACGCAGTGCGGTTTCAAAACTTTCTGCAATACGGTTGCCTAAGTCATCGCGGACTTTAAAACGGTCGACAACGACTTCAATGGTATGTTTTTTCTTCTTATCCAGTTCAGGCGGTGGATCAATTTCCATGATTTCACCGTCTACACGTGCACGGACGAAACCTTGGCTTTGTAATTGCTCAAATAAATTGGTGTATTCACCTTTGCGCTCACGTACAACAGGAGCAAGTAACAATAAAGCCGTACCTTCTTCAAGTGCTTTAACCGCATCAACCATTTCCGACACGGTTTGTGCCACCATCGGCAAGTCATGCTCAGGGCAGTAGGGTGTACCCACTCGAGCATACAACAAACGTAAATAGTCATAAATTTCAGTAATCGTACCGACCGTTGAACGTGGGTTATGACTGGTTGATTTCTGCTCGATGGCAATAGCTGGGCTTAAACCTTCAATCGAATCGACTTCAGGTTTTTCCATTTGTGACAGGAATTGGCGTGCATAGGCAGATAAAGATTCAACATAGCGACGTTGACCTTCTGCATATAAGGTGTCGAAAGCCAGTGAAGATTTACCTGAACCTGAAAGTCCCGTAATCACCACGAATTTATCGCGTGGAATATCAAGGTTCACATTTTTTAAGTTATGGGTGCGTGCGCCTCGAATACGGATATGACTTTGGCTCATAAAACATCTCGAAAATATGCTGAGTGAAGGTGATATATGATAGCGATTTAATTTTGTTCAAGCACAAATGAAAAATAAAACACGACAAATTATGTCGGTAAAATTTCATTGAACAGCAAAAGTCCAATGTAAAGTGCTTTGAGAGCTCCTGCAATCTGATTTTAAATAGATGAACAAGACAGAATCAATTCACAAATTTGATGTCATGATGAGCCATAGGATGTTAAATATAAGTGAATTTCGGGTGAATATTGATCAGCAAGCACGTGAATAGTGACGTTCGAAAATAGAGTCCACCTGTTCAAAACATATATGTCTTTCAATAGCATGATGTTGACGTGCGTAAAAATTTACTTCTTTTTCTAAGTGTTGAAGAAAATCGTTATATTCGGCTTCGAAATGTTGTAAATCTAGAAAATCAAAACGTATAGAGCTTGAACAAGAGTATTGAGCAATGAAGTCGAGCATTAAATTTTGAATATGATGATTGGTAAAATAAATGAGATATGTGGCAGCAGATCCACAGTGTGTACAGCCTTTTTCTAAATAAACTTCTTCATTATTTAACCAACAGCATTGTAAAGTGAAATATGCACGGATTGCTTCTGTTCCCAGTGAATGTTGCATAGAAAACCTCAAGTAAATTTTATTTATGATAATGAGAATTATTATCAATAGTAATTGTGCTTGAAGTTTGCTTTAAAATCCAGTTTTAAATCCATTTAAATCGAAATGAGCCTGAAAGTCGGCAATGCAGTTTAGATCACCGACCTTTAATTTGGTTATGCAGGTGATAGCATCATGAGTGATCTAGGCTTAACCATTGACGTTGATGATAAGCACTATCCCAGAATAAATATTCGAGTTCAGCTCCCCGTGTGTAAGCTTGATGCATTTTTTCAATGGTATGTTGATCGCTTTCTGCCGCAACTCGGTCAATAATTTCAATGACTTTGCGTACTTCTTCGTTGAAATGCTCGCCAGCATAAGTGTCAATCCACGCTTGATAAGGATTATTTGCAATATTACGTTTAAGAATGTCTTTGCCCACTTCCGCATAAATCCAATAGCACGGCAGTAATGAAGCTAAAACGACAGGATAACTCTCTGACCATGCAGTAGCTGTCAGAAATGAGGTGTAATGATGGCAAGCAGCAGTCAAAGGTGTATTTTCAAAATCAGCTTTAGTGATGCCAAATTCGTGCATAAAACCATTGTGCAGTTCACGCTCAACCACAATTGCTTCATTAGCGCCTTGCGTAAATTGAATAATGGCATCGGAGTCATATGCTTTAGCACCACAAATAGCCAATGCACGACCATAGGCAACTAGGTAATGCGCATCCTGGATGACGTAATGGCAAAAAACTTCTCGATCGAGTGTTCCAAGCGCCAGTTCTTGGTTAAAAGGGAGTGCTAATGTTTTTTGATATAAATCGTAGTTTCGTTGCCAAACGGCTTCTGAAAAACGCATAAATCCATCCTGAATAAAATTATCTCTAGGTATCATCTAAGATCATATCAATTTGTCGTTACAAAACTAGCTTGAGCGATACATCATCTTCAACAAAAAAATCATACGAAGAACTTTGGATAAATTTTGAAAACTCGTCATAATTAGCACAGTTTAATTGAGTGTCTTTTAGCGCTAGAAATCAGACATTCAATTTATAGAATTTTTACAAATCACTAAGCACAGACTTCGTTTAATAATCGTCATATAAAAACTCTAAGTTTATGTTTTGTAAAATTTTTATTGATTCACATCATTTTTATAAGGTCGCTAGATTATGTGGAAACATTTTGGTTTCTCTATCGTATTCACGATCGTGTGTCTTGCGCTGTCTGCCTATTGGGGTTATACCCATGGTCCAGAAGCTGGCCTCAAGACCATGTTCACCGTACTGACCATCACTGCAATTTTAGCTGTGATGGAAGTTTCACTTTCTTTTGATAATGCTGTCGTGAATGCTTCAGTGCTTCGTCATTGGGATCACTTTTGGAAAATGCTTTTCCTGACTGTGGGTATTCTCATTGCAGTATTTGGTATGCGTTTAATCTTCCCAATTGTGATCGTCGCGGTCACAGCGGATATGGGTATGATGGAAGTTGTCAATTTGGCATTAAATGACCCTAAAGAATATTCGGCACGACTGATGAATCATCATCCTGAAATTGCAGCATTTGGTGGTGCATTCTTATTGATGGTATTCCTTAACTTTTTCTTGGATGATGGCAAAGACACGCATTGGTTCAAATGGATTGAGCGTCGTTTAGCGAAATTGGCATCTGTACCTGCACTATCTGTATTTGTTGCTTTGGTGGCTTTACTGATCATGGCAGCTAATGTTGATGAAGCTAAACGCTTAGTCGTGACTATGGCGGGTATCTGGGGCATCGTCATTTATATTGGCGTACAAGTACTGAGTCATTTGCTGGGTGGTGAGCCTGAAATTGATGAAAATGGTAATGCAATTGGTCACGATAGTAATGGTGTGCCAACAGGCGTAGTCAAAGCAGGTATCGGCGGGTTCTTGTATTTAGAAGTATTGGATGCATCATTTAGTTTTGACGGTGTGATTGGTGCTTTTGCGATTACCTCAGATGTTGTGGTGATTATGTTAGGTCTTGCGATTGGTGCAATCTTTGTTCGTTCGATTACCATCTATCTCGTTGAAAAAGGCACTTTAGATGCTTACATCTATTTAGAACATGGTGCGCACTATGCAATTGGTGCATTGGCTTTCATTATGATTGCGAGTGGTACAGGTGTACATGTTCCTGAAGTGGTAACAGGTCTGATTGGTGTAGCATTTATTGTTTGGGCAGTGATTGCATCTATTCAATATAAAAAACGTCAAGCGCTACAAGGCTAGATGAACACATCAAAAAAAGCACAGCACAAGCTGTGCTTTTTTTGCTTAAGGCATTTGTTCTAGGGAAAACAGATGGTGTTGATCTTTATTTCAAATAAAATTCATGCCTGTTCATCAGCCGAATATTCTATAATCAAAGTAGACATAGAAATCACGCGATAACCTAAATTTTATGATGAATGCCTTAGAACGCCGTTCCACATTTGCATTGAGCAGCATTTTTGCATTGCGAATGTTAGGTTTGTTTATGATTGTCCCGGTCTTTTCTGTTGCGGGACAGGCTTATGAATATGCAACACCTGCTTTGATTGGTTTGGCCGTAGGTGTGTATGGTTTGACTCAGGCAATACTACAAATTCCTTTTAGTTTGATTGCAGACCGTTATAGCCGAAAGCCGCTGATCGTATTGGGTTTATTGCTGTTTGCCTTGGGTGGTGCAATCGCCGCAATGTCAGACACAATCTATGGTGTGATTATAGGGCGTGCAATAGCTGGGGGTGGAGCTGTCTCTGCTGTCGTCATGGCGTTATTGGCAGATGTTACGCGTGAAGAAAATCGTATGAAAGCGATGGCAATGATGGGGATGAGTATTGGTCTCTCTTTCGTAATTGCATTTAGTTTAGGGCCATGGTTGACCAGCGTGGTGGGTATTTCAGGCTTATTCTGGGTCACCACGCTCATGGGATTACTTGCCATTGCAATGCTATTTCTTGTTCCCAAAACAACACGTCATCATAAAAATTTTCAGCAAGGTTATCTCACTCAGCTAAAACAAGTTTTGAAAATGGGCGATTTAAATCGCTTACATGTTTCTGTGTTTGCTTTGCATTTATTGCTGACGGCGATGTTCATCTATGTGCCTTCTCAATTGATTGACTTTGCAGATATTCCTTTAGCTCAGCATGGTTTGATCTATCTTCCCTTATTGGTAATCAGTTTATTTTTTGCTTTTCCTAGTATCATTCTTGCTGAAAAATATCGAAAAATGCGAGGTATTTTTCTGACTGCGATTGCTGGGATCATCGCCGGTTTGATCGTGATGATTTTTGGATTTGAATCGAAATACATTTTGTTGCTTGGTTTAGGTCTTTTCTTTATTGCCTTTAATGTGATGGAAGCACTACTGCCATCTTGGTTATCGAAGGCAGCACCTATCCAATCCAAAGCGACAGCAATGGGTGTGAATGCCAGTGGTCAATTCTTAGGTGCTTTTTTTGGCGGTATATTGGGTGGTCAATTGCTGATGTTAAATAACACTGCTCTAGGCTGGGGTGTACTGACAGGAATTGCCATTCTTTGGCTGTTGATTAGTTTTGGGTTAAAGCAGCCACGTTATTTATCATCACTGATTTTGAGTTTGCCCAAAGTCCAAGAAACAGATGAATGGACTTCTCAATTACTGGCAATTCGTGGTATTGAAGAGGTCGTGGTAATGACTGATCAACAAGTGGTCTATGTCAAAGTTGATAAGCAGCAGTTAGACGAAACTGCGCGACAACATTTAACGCACTTGTTGGGTAAAGAGGTAGCCATTTAATCATAACTCTTATAAAGTAAAACATAGAATCGAATAGGAAGATTAGAGCACATGCGCGGCGTGAATAAAGTTATTTTAGTTGGTACTTTAGGTAAAGATCCTGAGACAAAAACATTTCCCAATGGTGGTTCATTAACGCAGTTTTCAATTGCAACAAGTGAATCTTGGACAGATAAAAACTCAGGTGAACGCAAAGAACAAACAGAATGGCACCGTATCGTCTTACATAATCGTTTAGGTGAAATTGCACAGCAATATTTACGTAAAGGTTCAAAAGTTTATATTGAAGGCTCTTTACGTACCCGTCAGTGGACAGACCAAAATGGTCAAGAGCGTTATACGACAGAAATCCGTGGCGAACAAATGCAGATGTTAGATTCTAATAATCGTCAGCAAGGTGATAATCAAGGTGATGGTGGTTATCAGCAACCTCGTTTCAATAATAATAACCAAGGTGGTTATGGGAACCAAGCGCCTGCTCAAGGTGGTTATGGTAATCAGGCGCCTCAAGGCAACTATGGCAATGTTAATCAAGGTTTCCAATCACCTAAACCTCAGCAGCAGCCGGTAAAGCCTATGGCGACAGCACCGTCTGATTTAGATGATGATTTACCGTTCTGAATCATATACCTAATTAATTTGTTAATTTATTTGAAGTGTAATCGTTTTAAATATATTTAAAATTAATTATTTAAATAGTTAAAAACCCTTTGTATAACAAAGGGTTTTTTGTTTTTATGGTGATATAGTAAAACGTTTGTTCATAGTTGAATTAGGGATAGTTGAATGAAAGACGGGATTATATTTTTAACTTGTGTGCTGTGTAGCAGCATGAGCTTAGCACAATCACCACAATGGACCATGTTTGATCGGGATGATGGGGGCTGGTCTTATATTGATAAAACGACCATTAAATCACTCAATCAAGCCCCTCATATTTTTGAAATTGATTATAAATATGTGTATGAGCATGGCGTACCCTCATTAAACATCAAACCCAAGGGCTACATACAAGCCGTTCATCAAATTGATTGTCAAAATAAAGCCAGAGCCTATGTCAAAAGTCAGCGTTTTACGCCGCAAGGTAAAGCCGTAGATGATAATAATTCATTCGATACGATTTATTTTGAACCCATGTCAATGCAACTTCCTAAAAATATTAAGTTAATTGAGATGTTCTGCATTAAATAAAATTTAGTAAAGACTTTGTATAACGCTACAACTTATTGAGATTTGATGCGAATCCATGAGTGATCATTCAAAGCCTTTTTAAATAACAAGGCTTTGAAGGATAGTTTACCTAAAATTAGAATTTACCATTCATAACGTAAACGGAATAAATGCATATTAGGGGTTTGAAACGTATCATGTGTATATAAACGTTCATAATCAAATCCAAAACCATGGTTAAATCTAGCTGCTATACCAACACCGAGATCTCGGCGTTTAAATTCGGAGCCACTGGTATATTCAAGTTGATTTCCCATGATATAGGGCTGAATGAATTTGATACCGTATTCTTCAATCTTGAAGTGCTGTCCCGCATAAAATTCAACCCCATAAGCCTCAGTATTCAGCAATGATTGGAGTTGAATATCGCTCGATTCACTGTAAGCATCAAAATTTGGAACTAGATTTTTATACCAACCAATGCCAAAGCTGAGCATCCATTTTCCATCAAAATAAAATAATGAACTTGCCCAAATTTCTTGCTTTAAATTATGTTTATCTTGTTGATTATTCAGACTGGCATCGTTGTATTTCCATGAGGTCGCCCAACTTAAATTTTTATTTAAATGCACATCAACTGCCAATTCAGCGCCATTTTTGCGTTGATATTGCACATCCGTATCTGCGACCGTCGTATTATCCTTGAATAAATAGCTGGCATATAAGTCTGCTTTACCCGTTTTAAACTCGTACCTTAAGGTTTTATGAGCTGCTTGCGTACCATCTGTATAAGCGACAGGGCTCCACGTTTGGGGCTGAGCCAAGGTTGAGTAATTCCATAGGTCAGTTTTGGCACCTACAATGTCGTAATAAATACTATAGATTTTTCCAAATTTAACGGTACCGTATTCTGAATCACGCAGACCAATATACGCCTGTTCGGTGGTGATGTTTTCATCAGAGGAACGGTAATGACCGTCCCAATCCAGCATCTTGGGAAGATTGATATAGTTTTGATAGCCTGCAATTAAATGCAAACGTTCATTCCATGCATAATCAGCATTGGCATACATACGGCTATTTGAGCTATAACCATCTCTGCGATATTTCTGATTTTCGTTAGATTGATCGTAATGATCGAAATTTAAAGCTTGTAGACGAATACTACCAGACGTAGTAAGTTTTAAACGATCTGATTTACTCACAATTTGCTGTTCATCTATGAGTGTTATCTCGGCAAATGTAAGATTTGACAAAATAAAGGTGCAGGAAAGGAATAGCTTGTAAAAGCATGGTTTTGACATAGTAACATCCATGTGACTAGATATGAATTAAGCTGGTGATTCAGCTGATTAAAGCTGAGCAGAAATTAGGTGGTCATTATCGATTGAAAATATCGTTCCAAAATGGAATAGTGGTTGGTGCCTGCAAAACTCAAGAGATGCGTGAATTCAGGCTCTAGTTGCTGCCGAAATTGATAATATTTTTGGCTTTGCCATTTCAGTTCTGGTAACTCATCGAGTCCATACACAATCGTACAGGGCTTCGCAAAGTGCGTAGAATGTTCAACTGGACTTAAGTTTTTAATGTCTAGCTCAGATAAATTTAAAGCCTTGTTTAAATGCGTTTCTTGAATCGGTTTTAGGTCATAGATACCACTGAGTAATATCGCTGAACAAATCAAGGGATGATCTAAATTTAAAGCAGCCAAATGGGCACCGGCAGAATGTCCAACCACAATGACATTGGGGCTGATCCAATTTTGTTTTTGGATATAATCGAGCGCTTTGCGAATTTGTAGATTTATCAGATTTAAACTACTTTGAGGCGCTAAATCATATTCAATCAAAACACATTGAGCATTTTGCTTTAAAACAAATTCAGCAACAAAGGCAAAATCCCTTTTTTCACACCATTGCCAATAACCACCATGTATAAAAATAATAGTAGTATTGGTGGCAACAGGTGTGGGGAAAAAATCCAGTGTAGATCTTCTCTGAAAGTCGTACTGTAAATCGGCAATATGATGGTGTTGCATATAAGTCGCTTGGCTCATTTTTTTAAAATCAGATAAGATCTGATTTTCATCCACCACAGTTTTCGAGTTGTCATAGAGCATTATTTACAGCTCCTTTACTAGGCTTGTTCATTTTCAGTTAATTGATGCTTTAAGGATGATTTCTTCATTTGATAGAAAATGATTAACATCACGATAAAAGGCACGCCAAACTGGAGAGTTGATTTAAATTCTTGCGTAAACCATGTGGTAAGCGTGATTGCAAGAATGGCAAACAAACCAATAAAGGAAATATAACGACTACCAGGAATGCTGTATTTGAGGTGGATATTATTTTTTGCCAAGTTCTTTCTAAAGAAGTAGTGTGTGGCAAAGATCGCCCCCCAAGTAAATAAAGCTCCAAACATGGACAGTGCAATCATGATTGGAAATGCTGATTCGGGATTAATGCTATATACAATACTCGCCACGGCAATACCTGTTGCCGAAAGTAGCAAGGCATTGATGGGCACCCCATTTTTACGAATTTTACCAAACAGCTTAGGTGCATCTCCTGAACGTGACAAACTGAATAACATACGCGTTGAGATATATAACATGCTGTTCATTGCGGACAGTGCTGCCACAATCACAATGAAGTTTAAAATATGATCAGCAAAAGGAATGCCGACAATTTGCATAACAGACACGAAAGGACTGGTTGCACCTGGTGCTATCAATTGAGTCCATGGAACGAGAGTGACAATTAAACTCAGCGATAGTAAATAAAATAGAAATAAGCGAATCGCAGTGCTTTTGAAAGCGTATTTAACTGCTTTTTCAGGATCATTGGCTTCACCTGCAGCAACCGCGATCATTTCGATACTGAGATAACTAAAAATAGAAATAATGACACCAATCCAAACACCTTTAAATCCATTTGGCATAAAGCCATCATGTGCAGTGAGATTGTGAGTTAGCGCTTGATGAGGATTTGGATCTTGCGTCAAAATACCTATTGCCAACAGAATAAACACAATGATGGCAAACACTTTGATCGTCGAAAACCAATATTCAACTAAGCCAAATGCTTTGACACTATAAGCATTTACTGCGAGAAGTACGGTTGAAAAAAACACGATCCAAATACCTGAACCGACATGAGGAAACCAAAGTTTCATATAGTCAGCCACGGCGGTAATTTCTGTGCCTACAGCCAACACGATACATGCCCAGTAGCTATAACGAACTAAGAAACCAGAAAGTGGATTTATATAATGTTCAGCGTAAGCACCAAACGAGCCTGAAGTGGGGTGTTGTACAGTCATTTCTGCCAAGCAAGCCATTAGTGCAAAAGCAATTAATCCGCCGATCGCATAGCTTAGAATGACAGCAGGTCCTGCAAAACTAATGGCAAATTTACTACCCATGAATAGACCAGTGCCAATGGCACCGCCTATTGCAATCATGCCCATTTGTTTAGCGGTTAATTTTTTATGTAATCCTGCTTCGCGTGTTTGAATTTTATCGAAGTTACTCATAAGCCCTCCTGGCCATGGTGATGTAAAGTGAGTAACTGAATTAAGTTACTTGACCTCGCACCGAATATTTTTCATTTTTCCATTCTTCATTCAGCATCACTTGTTTAAGATGTTGAACAGCATGCCAAATGTCTTCATGGCTTAGGTACAAAGGTGTGACCCCAAATCTGAGCACGGCTGGCTCTCGGTAATCTCCAATCACACCACGCGCAACAAGCGCTTGGACAATGGCATAGCCGTGTTCATGGCAATAACTCACATGACTACCGCGCTGTAAATGATCGATTGGTGTAATTAACTCAAAACCAAATTCAGCACATTCCTGTTCAACCAATTGAATAAAGAGATCCGTTAAATTTAGAGATTTTTCTCGGATCTTTTGCATGTCAGTTTTTAAGAACACATCTAAACCACATTCGATCAAACTCATGGACAAAATACTTTGTGTGCCACATAAAAAACGACGAATGCCTTGAGCTGGCTCGTAGTGATCAGCCATATCGAAAGGACGTTGATGACCCCACCATCCTGAAAGAGGTTGCCAAAATTTATTTTGGTGTTTTGCATTTACCCAGATTAGAGCAGGAGAACCTGGTCCACCATTAAGGTATTTATATGTGCAACTTACGGCAAAATCACTTTGGGTCTTGTTTAAATCGATTGGAACAGCGCCTGCAGAGTGGCATAGATCCCAGATGACCAAAGCGTTATGTTGATGAATCGTTTGGTTGACCTGTTCCATGTCATAGAAATAGCCTGAGCGGTAATTGATATGTGACAACACCACAACTGCCGTTTGATGGGCTTTCAGAGTGGTTTCTAATTCATCAGGATGTTCGATTAAAACCAGTTGGTAGCCTTTTTGAACAAGGTCAATATAACCTTCAATAATATAGAGGTCAGTCGGGAAGACGTCCTTTTCCGCAATAATCGCTTTACGTTCAGGAGCGATTTCAGCTTGGATTTTGACAGCAGCAGAGAGCGCTTTAAACAGATTGAGTGTGGTTGAGTCAGAGATCACCGTTTCGCCTGGATTTGCCCCAATGAGCTGAGCCACCTTATCACCTAACCGAGTCGATAATCCCCACCAATCCGCTTTGTTCCAGCTATTGATGAGATCTTCTCCCCACTCTTGACTCACCACTTCGTGAGCACGTGTTAAAGCAGATTTAGGGCGTGCCCCAAGGGAATTTCCATCTAAATAAATGGTGTTCTCAGGTAAAGCAAATTCATTCTTTAAGTAGCTTAGTTTGTCTTGAGCATCCCATGCTTTGCATTGATCTAAGGTAATCATTTTTAACCTAACTTAGTCCGTGTTATTTCATTCGATTTTATCACGGCATTTTTTCATATTTATCCGATAATTATGCTTGAAATTGTTCTAAAACTGGATAGTATTCGAATTAAATATAAAAAATCAGGATGATATTTAGGAATGAATTTAGACCTCATTGATCATAAAATTTTAAGACTATTACAACAAAATGCACGACTAAGTCATCAAGAATTGGCAGATTTAGTGAATCTCTCTGCTTCAGCATGTCATCGACGTGTCAAAATTTTAGAAAACAATGGAGTCATCGAAAAATACCAAGCAAAAATTAATTATGAAAAATTGGGTATTGAAGTTGAGGCGATTGTTGAGATTAAACTCAATCAGCTGACAGAATCAGATCATCAGCACTTTCTGAGTCAGATTCGTAATTTTGATGAAGTGATCAATGCTTTTATCATTACAGGGGATTCGAATTACGTTCTCTTTGTGGCCACCAAAGATTTGAATGGGTTTTCCCAGTTTATTATTAATAAGTTAAACAAAATTAAAGGCATAGCCAACATTAATTCTAAAATTATTCTTGAGAAAGTGATCGAGAAGACCTTCATGTGATCATTAATTTTTTATGAAAAAAAGTGAATCCGTATTTTAAAATCAACCTCGAATTGATTTTACAAGCGATATTTTTTTATGAGTTAAAACACATAAAACTGCTATTATAGTTCATCTTTTTTTTTAAATAATTCTATGAACGAACATTACAAATATATATACACTAAATTTAGTTTTTTTGGTTCATTACCTACATATAAGGTGTTTCTGAATGAACAAAATAAGATCGTAAAATGGGTCTTTGCTGATAACTCTTTTATCTATGGGTATATATCTGATTGGGCATTGAATCATTCTGGTTTAGATGTGGGAAAGGCTACTTGGGCTGAAGAGTCGACATTATTACTAAATAATGAAAAATCTAAACTCAATTTGTATAGGTCTTTACATCAAAAATTTAAAACAGAATTATCTGAGTAATTTATCTAGTAACGATAATGATTTTATAGTTTTAGATAAAAAAATTATTTAGATTGCTATATATCTCAAATTAGCGTACAAATACACTTGTTGATGCGGGATGGAGCAGTCTGGTAGCTCGTCGGGCTCATAACCCGAAGGTCGTTGGTTCAAATCCAGCTCCCGCTACCAATTAAAAACTAATTTAAAAGTTTACAACCTAATTGCGGTCGATCTGTAGTTAGGTTTTTTTATTAAAGAAAATTAAATCAATAAATCAATTAAATATGTGTTATATTGGTTTTCTAGAATTATAATTTTATTGTTTACTAATTTTATTTTGATCTGATATTAATTACATCTTTCATTCTATTAAAAGTCTATCTTCAAAATTATTTTCTAATTATTCATTACATAATATAGGAAATAAATGATGTCTAATTTAACAACTGGTACAGTTAAGTGGTTCAACGAAACTAAGGGTTTCGGATTTATCGCTGTAGATAATGGTCAAGATGTATTTGCTCATTTTAGTGAAATTCGAGCAAATGGTTTCAAGAATCTAGTCGAAGGACAGCGAGTTCAATTTGTTGTGCAACAAGGTCAGCGTGGCTTACAAGCAAGTGATATTGTAGCTATTTCATGAATACCTCATTAATTGAGGTGAAAGATCAGTTTGAAGTTAAATATGCAGTGATAGGTACATTTAATACTTCGCAGCATGCTTCGAACTTATCTCAAATAAATATTAAATTTATCACTGTTGATAATGAAAATATAAGACCTAGTTTTGATTTAAATTTTCATAGTTTAAATACTGGTAAAATTTACCAGCTCATTTAAATATTAAAATTAAACCATAAAATATTTTTTATGGTATAATCGTTGTTGATCGAATCCGTAAGCGAAACGGAAGTGTTTAGATAGAACTTAGAATTGCGTATTCTCAATTTATAGATTTTAATATCTATGATATCTAAACAGTTAACGCAGAGCATGAACTCGCACCATGCCGATCTTAGAAGTCCACAATCTCATTGTGGGCTTTTTATAATTAAATACATGCTAATGTAAAATTGTAATTTGAATTATAGGCTTGAGCCTCTTCGATATTAGAATCCATACTCTCGATTTAAATATTTAATATTATTTTTAATTTTACATGAGCTCATTAATGAGTAAGTGAAAATGAATATCTCTAATGGCTGGACTACAGCAAAAGCAGTGAATGGTGAAACCATTCGAATTAACATTATCCCATTTCATAAAGTTCAAAATACGATGAGAGGGCAAATTCTTGTAGAAGTTTCTAAACAAGTTGAAGTCGAATCAGGTGAAGTATTTGAAATAAACTTAGATGGCCGATCTTTTTTCTTGGGATTTAATAATCTATATAAGATTATGATTTAAAAATATTTTTCATAAATGATGCTATTTTTAGTAGTAAAACCTTTAAAGATCATCAAGATAAATTTAAGAAAGCGATACAAAATCACAGACTCTGGTCTCGAGAGGATATAGTAGCAAGTATCCCAGCATAAAAATAAGAGAAGCCTAGATTCACTATCTAGGCTCTTTTTTTAGGTAGTCATGATAGGTTTATTGATCGAATTATTTTGATTGGTCTTAAGTAAATATACCGTGAATAATCTGAGCACAGTTCATCATAGAGCTTTTAGACTCGTAATTCGAGCGACGTTAGATCGCTACTTGATTTATTTCTATTTATGACCCTGAGTAATTTGATACAAAGTTAATTTTGATTTGTCTAGAGAATTGCTATTCTTGAGCTAGCGCTTGAAAATTTGAAATGAGAAGCCGCCATACATATTTGTAAAAGTAATTCTATGAAAGATAATAAAAATGGGAAACGAACTTTGAGTAATGAACGGCGTCCTTTTGAAACGTCACTCCCGATACTACAAAAATCTAAGTTGGGGCATCATTTCTTTAGAGTGCAAAACTCACATATATCCATGGATCTTATTGAACTGATTCGTGGAAGATAGTCATAATCGGTGTAATCGATGTGGCAACCAATCAAATTGAAACACTTGACGAAGTGGTGAACACTTTGCGTAAAGTTTTGCAATTTGTCGATGCTGATAAGCTATACCCTTCAACCAACTGTGAAATGATACCACTGTCTCGTCACGTGGGACGTGACAAACTTGAAGCCTTAAGTACGGGTTCAGCGATCTTAAACTAAGAAGTTAGTGCTTTAGCTGAGTTTATTTTCTACATTCAAGATGGATCATCTGTGCAATCACCTATATCCTAGGTTCGCACGAGTTTAGCAATTTATATTTGAGAAGAGAAAAATGGTTGAAGCTTCAGACTACAGAAACGCAATGTCTTTATTAACCACTGCAGTCAATATTATTACAACAGCTGGTGAAACAGGACAGCATGGTTTCACGGCTTCTGCTGTATGTAGCGTTACTGATTCACCTGCTACGCTTTTGGTGTGTATGAATCAATCATCCCGATCTCATCAGTATTTTATTGAGAACAAAGTTTTATCTGTCAATGTGCTCAGTTCTCAACATGAGTCTCTTTCAAATGCTTTTGCATCGAGTCAATTGAGTGCAGAACAACGTTTTGGATTAGCCCAATGGGGTAAATTGAAAACAGGTTGCCCGGTCTTAAAGGACGCTTTAGTCAGTTTTGATTGTGAGATTGAGCAAATTCAACAAGTGGGCACACACAGTATTTTTATTTGCCGAGTTGTAGCTATTCAACAAAGCTCGCAAGAGGAAAGTCTTGTCTATTTTAATCGATCTTATCATCAGGTGAGTGCAGAAGAGGAAGTTTAATGAGCTAGAGCAGCAAGATTTTCAATCGTTTCTTATAATGATTATAGAAATAGATCAGCGTTTGATTAATGATCTTGGGAAAGATGGTGAATCGTAAGCCTCGAACAGTGAGCTTTCATAGTGTGAGGTTAAACCCAATGGATATTACTCGAATCGTTTATGGTCATACAGAGTGAATGATCTTTCTCTTTGGGATGAAAAAAGAAAAGTATTATTTTCAAAAATTTGAAACCAATTAAATAAGTTTTAAAAAAAAATCAGTGTTTTATATTTAATTTATTCTCTTAAAGAAATATATTAACTTTTAAATCTGGAAATTCGATTGTTTTTATAAATACTTTCGGTTTTACCAATCCAATCATCTTTTGTATTCTCTATTTCAACGAAGCAACACTCTCACAAAGAAATAGAGGAAAACACATGAGTTTAATCAATACTGAAGTCAAACCATTCAATGCAACTGCTTATCAAAATGGTGAGTTCATTGAAGTTTCTGAGCAAGATTTTAAAGGTAAATGGTCTGTTGTCTTTTTCTATCCTGCAGATTTTACATTTGTATGTCCAACAGAATTAGGCGATCTTGCTGATAACTATGCTGAATTCCAAAAGTTAGGTGTAGAAATTTATGGTGTATCTACAGATACTCATTTCACACATAAAGCTTGGCATGATACTTCAGATGTGATTGGTAAAATTCAGTATCCACTTATTGGTGACCCAACGTGGACATTGTCTAAAAACTTTGATGTATTGATTGAATCTGAAGGTTTGGCAGATCGTGGTACATTTGTAATTGATCCTGAAGGAAAAATTCAAATTGTAGAGATTAATGCAGGTGGTATTGGTCGTGATGCTCAAGAACTTCTTCGCAAAGTGAAAGCGGCTCAATATGTTCATGCCCACCCAGGCGAAGTATGTCCTGCGAAATGGAAAGAAGGTGATGCTACACTTGCACCATCAATCGATCTTGTAGGTAAGATCTAAATTAAGTTGAAAAGTAAAGAACCAGCACGATGTGCTGGTTTTTTATTAAGAGGCATAACCTTCTTGATTTTGTGCTGCTTGTCGTAAACCTTCAACCAAGTGGTCGATGAGTTTTTCCATCACGAGTCGTTGTCCTTTACGTGATGCATAAACGAGTTGCACAGTCCCTATATTTGAGCACCAGTCAGGTAAGATGTGTATAAGCCGTCCTGCTGCCAAATCCTTTTGCACTGTAAGATAAGGTAGATCTGCAATACCTAATCCATCCATCACTGAATAATACACACCAGCCAAATCATTACTTTTAATACGTGGTTGTAATGGAATTTCAATGAGATCATGCCCTTCAATTCGGTGCAAATTCCATTGATAGTGTGTTTTTTGAGTTCCTAAAACAATTGTTGGAAAATCATTGATTTCAGTTGGATATTCTAAAACGCGACCCTGTAAAAGCTCAGGGGTTGCCACTAAACAATGAGTGGTTTTGATGACATCACGAACCACGATGGTGGAGTCTTCATTGGCAGAAAAATTAGTTCTGATCGCCAAGTCAATATCATCGTGCAATACATCTACGCGTCGGCTGGTTAATTCCATCTCGACTTGAACTTTTGGATAGCGCTTCAAAAAATCATTGAGTAAAGAGCGAATTTGATAACGCATCATTACGGGTGGGCAACTAATTTTAACTAGACCCTGAGGTTCACTTTTCTGTTTAAGTAAAACATTATGAGCGCAATCAACTTGGTTGATTACTTTTTCACATTCTTGAAAAAATTCTTGACCTAAAGGCGTTACTTTGAAATGGCGAGTAGAACGTTGAATGAGTGTGACATTAAATTTTGCTTCGAGTTCTAAAATACGTCGACTAAGCTTTGATTTAGTTATATTTGACGCGTCACTAGCAGCACTGAAACCGCCGTATTTAACGACCAAATAAAAATAGTAATAGTCATCAAATGAATGCAATTTTCACCTCGACGCCTGATCCGATAAAGTTTAAGCATAGGTTAAACTAAGCCGTTCAAGAAATCATCTTGGGTTTTGAATATGGTAAAAAAAAGCGACCCAAAGGTCGCTTTTATTAAATATTATTTTTTAGTGGTGTTCTTTACATAGCTAACCATTAAGTTTTTATAGTCAGGAATATGCTCACCGAATAAAGCACCTAAACCTTCGATATCATTACGCCAGTCACGATGTAACTCACCTGCAGCACCAAACCATGTCATAAGTTGAGCACCTGCTTGAGACATGCGGTTCCATGCAGCATCGCGCGTAATTTGGTTGAATGTACCAGATGCATCAGTAATCACGAATACATCAAAGTCTTCAGCAAGAGCTGAAAGTGTAGGGAATGCAACACATACTTCAGTCACAACACCAGCGATGATCAGTTGTTTTTTACCTGTCGCTTTAACAGCATTTACAAAATCTTCGTTATCCCAAGCATTGATTTGACCTGGACGCGCGATATATGGAGCATCAGGGAACATTTCAACTAATTCTGGAACGAGTGGACCATTAGGACCATCTTCAAAACTTGTTGTTAAAATTGTCGGCAAGTTAAAGTATTTTGCTGCTGCTGCGAGTGCTAAAACATTGTTTTTAAACTTATCAGGATCGATATCACGTACAAGAGAAAGAAGACCTGTTTGGTGATCGACTAAAAGCACTACTGCATTATCTTTATCTAAACGAACGTAAGGTTTGCCCATTATTATTAGCCTCTATGATGTTAGTAAGTGTGAATACGTATCAATGAACTCGTATTCAGTCACCAGTTATATTAGACTGAAAATGAGATAAATTTGTGACCATTTTTAGGATAATTAGTCTTATTAATAGGAATATTGTAATTATAAATTTCAAATTTCAGTGAATAGTCACATTTATGAATTAATTTAGATTGTTATAATCATAAAAATAGGAATCTGTGTGGCAGTAAAGCTCTTTTTATTTTCTGTGCAAAGTCTAAAATGAGCGCATGTTCATCCTATCGAATATAGGAGTAAAAGATGAAAAGAGTAATTGGGGTTTATCGTAACCAACATACACATTGGGTTGGTGATGGTCTGCCAGTGCGTAACTTATTTTCTTATGATCGGTTAGGTCAAGCACTTAGTCCTTTTTTGTTATTAGATTATGGTGCACCACATCACTTTGAGCCAACGACACGTCAGTTAGGTGTTGGTTCACATCCTCATCGCGGATTTGAAACAGTGACTATCGCCTACCAAGGTGGTTTAGCACATAAGGATTCCAGTGGTGGTGGTGTTATCGAGGCAGGAGATGTGCAATGGATGACTGCTGGGGCCGGATTGGTTCACGAAGAGTTTCATTCTCCTGAATTTGCTCAAAAAGGTGGAATTCTTGAAATGGCACAGCTTTGGGTCAATCTACCAGCCAAAGATAAAATGACTCAACCACGTTATCAAGCGATCACATCTCATGATATTCCAACAATTACCATGGATGATGATGCTGGTCACATCCGTGTAATTGCGGGTGAGTTTGGTGGTCATTATGGTCCTGCTGAAACATTTACTCCAATAAATGTGTGGGATGGTCAGCTTAAAGCTGAGTATGAAACATTCATACATGTTCCTGTAGATCACAATGTATTGGTTGTAGTGTTGAATGGAGAACTCGTAATTAATGGGACTCAAAAAGTTCTAGACAGTTCAATTGTGATGTTTGCTCGTGATGGTGAGGCGGCAATTCAATTGCAAGCATATAAAGATACACAATTTTTAGTGCTTACAGGTGAGCCACTAAATGAGCCAATTCAAGGGCATGGACCATTCGTCATGAACACCAAAGAAGAAATCATTCAAGCTTTTCATGATTTCAATAATGGTAAATTTGGTGAAATTGCACGTTAATTGGAACGAGAAAAGCGGAAATATCATTTCCGCTTTTTTTGTGATCATCATTTTAAAAAAATAAAGGACCTCTATCCCACACAACAGAGGTCCTTATACGCTGTAATTTATATTTATTTTCTAGATCACATTCTATTTGTGCTTCTTATTAATGTGATGTAGTTCTCATTTTCAAAACAATGATAATGCATTTTTTTTAAGCTGTAAACTAAAAAATTAAATTATTGGTGAAAATATCTATTTTGTTTTTAAACATATTTTTTGATTTCTTAAAAAATACAAGTGTATTAAATATTTAGCGTATGACAAATAGTGTAGCAAGAATTTTACGCAAATTTATTTGATTAAAAATTAATCAAAAACAAATAAAATCTGGAAGTTTTTAATAGCAAGTTTCAAAGTGTTCTATCGCATAATTAAAAAAATTTTTAATGCTTGGATCATAATTTTGAAAATTGCAGTGATTGGAAGTGGTATGGCAGGGTTGGCAACTGCGAGAATTCTCAAGGATGCTGGTCACCAGATCACAGTTTTCGAGGCGCTTCCAGGGCGTGGTATGGATAGTTATAGTCTTGAGTATGAAGGTGGGATTATTGATTCGCCATTACGTGTCATGAATCCAATGCTCTGGAAAAATACATTGAGTCTTGCCACACATTTGGGTCTCAACACTTTTCCAGTACGTACATATATGTCATGTAGCTGGTTATTTGAAGATAAAATCGATACTTGGCTGACAACATCACGTTCACGCATAGGCAACTTTCCAATCATTAACAATCGAAAAGGATTAAAGCAATATGGCATCCGTTTAGTGAAAGGGATGTTACAACTTAGATCTGCATTGAAGCAGTTTTTTAAATCTAAGAATCAAGATATCACTTTAGATGAGTTCGTTAAATATAACCAAATAGAAGAGGTATTTTGGAATGGGGCAGTCATGCCTGTCCTATTTACCATTTGTACATGTGATGCAAAAACAATTGGTGAATGGCCAGCGAAACCATTGTTGATTTTCTTACGCCAACTGACGGATGGAGATGCACTTCTTCGAATTCAAGGTGGGACGCCAGCTTTCGTTGATAAATTGCTGGAAGATATCGATTTAAGAAGTGGGCAGCCTATTACTCGTGTACAAGAGCAGGGTGATTTAGTCTATGTGGAAAATGAAGCAGGTGAGTCTGACTTATTTGATCGCGTGATTGTCGCGACACCAACAACAAAAGTTCATGAGTTTTTAGATGCTGAACAGTTTGCGGATGATATTGCACTTCTCAAACAATTTAAGTTTGTTGATGGTGAATTGGTCATTCATACTGATTCAGTGGTAATGCCTGTGAAGCGTAAAGATTGGTGCGTATTGAGTTATATGATGGATCGTAAATTTACTAAACAGCATTTCACTGTTTGGCTGAATTCGATTGAGCCAACATTAGTGGGTAAATCTCCTGTTTTTCAAACTTGGAATCCAGTAATTGAGATTGATCCTAAAAAAGTAATACATAAAGTGAAACTCACTAGAGCTGTTGTAGACCGTCATACTCTACCACTAACGCATGAGTTGAGTGCTCGTCACCAACAACAAGGTCGTAAAGTATTTTATTGTGGCTCTTGGTCATGTGATGGATTACCAATTTTGGAGTCCGCGGTGACTTCAGCAATGGATATAGCAAAATTACTTGATGCGCCGTTACCATTTTTAGGTTTAAAGCCTAAGGTACAGGTTGCACCAGAGTTAGGATATTAAGGGATTGAATGAAGAAGCTCCAAGCATGGATGAAAGCACCTCAACATAAATACGCGATCAATGCAGTTTTATTGGGGGATCACCGTAATTGTGCTTGGAGTAATTTAGGTCTATGGCAAACTGACCAGCTGAATTATCCACAAGCCTGCGAGTTACTCGCAATAACCCTTGCTCAATCTATCGATTTAAATTCAAAAGATAAATTAATTGATTTAGGTTGTGGGCAAGGTGCTAGCTTAATTTTATGGAAAGAAAAATTTCAAATCGAATACTTGGAAGGAATTGAATTACAACAATATTATGTAAATCATACGCGTAAGTTTTTACCTCATGTCAATCGGATCTCGCAGGGAACATTTTTAAATTTAGAATCTAGATCATTTGAATTTAAATTTGATGCGGCAATTTGCATCGATGCTGCTTATCACAGTAATTTGAATTTATTTCTTCGTTCTGTAGATGGTATTTTGAATTCAAAAGGACGCTTAGCATTTCATTATCTTGCTTTGAATTCAAAGTTCTATACTTTGAGTCCTCTAGCGCAATTGAAAGTTAAATTATTATTAAAAGCAGCTGACGTTCAACTGAACCATTTGCACTCATTCGATGAAACACAATCAATCTTAGTGCAAACGGGTTTTAGAGATATACATATTCAAGATTTGAGTCGCGAGGTATTTGCAGGATTTGCAACGTATATTCAGAGTGATATTTTTAAAAAGAACATCCAAGCTCATTCGTATCACGTTTTAGATTTGGCAAAAATTAAGATGACAGCAAAGTTGTGTGCGAAACTTTATCAAGAGGGAATCGTACGGTATGTACAAGTGAGTGCAATAAAAAAATAAATCATCAAAAACAACAAAGCCTCACTAAAAAGCGAGGCTAAGTATAAAATGGTGCCGGCACACGGATTCGAACTGTGGACCTACTGATTACAAGTCAGTTGCTCTACCAACTGAGCTATGCCGGCAACGTGGAGAGAATAATAGCGTTTTTTCACTAAAACGCAAGTCAAAAATTAATCGATTAATTAAAATTGAGCAGGATGAATTGTTTTTGCTTTATTTTTGATCGTCTTTTCTCCTCATTTTATAGTGATGCCCGTCGTAGCGTGTACAGGCATCTTGAGAAAATTTTATAGGATCAGCTATTTGTTTTTTAGAATACGATCAAGGTCTTGTGCACACTCTTCAAGAGTATAAGCCATATCAAATTGCATTTGAGGTTTTAACTCTTGTGCTAATTTTCTCCATTGCTCAATTAATCTTAGCGCTTTTTGAATTTTGTGTTTATTCACATCTTTAGCGATAGTGGGTGTGTAGCCACCACGTTTTGCATTTTTAATTTGTTTTACATAGTTGGCGCTGTTATTCATATTATCTCCGGAATAGCAGGTTCTCTATTTTATAGGTGTGCAAAAATCATCTATTTGAATAACGTTGTTAGGTTGCTCAGCTCCTTAAGTATTGTTTTTATTAACTTAACATGATGTTGATGACAGTAAAATGAAGCGAGATACGTGCCAAAAGCGAAGTTTTAGGCGAAAAAAAACCGAATCATGAGATTCGGTTTTTTAAATTCTGGCGGTGAAAGAGGGATTCGAACCCTCGATACGCTATTAACGTATACACACTTTCCAGGCGTGCTCCTTCAGCCACTCGGACACTTCACCAAGGCGTGCGATGATAACTAAAAAAAAAGCAGATGCCAAGTTGAAACAATTGATTTAAAGAAAAAGTTTTTAGCCAGTGATATGATTGCCGAAAAATTCTGTCGAATGCATGAAGACTAAAATATGCAAAGCACTGCAAAAAAAGCCGCACTTCCTGCGGTAACGTTGGCAGCATTAGGGGTGGTGTTTGGTGACATTGGAACCAGTCCTCTGTATGCATTGCGTCAATGCTTCCTTACGGCTCATATTGCAATTACTGAGGCAACCGTTTTGGGCATTTTATCGCTCATTTTCTGGTGCATGATGCTCACCATCAGCTTTAAATATGTCTCAGTCATCATGAAGGCAGATAACAATGGCGAAGGCGGTATTATGTCGCTTCTTGCCTTAAATCTACGTTCAACCCGTATTGCAGATCAGCGCAAAATTTATCTCATTGCCTTGGGCTTTATCGGTGCATCACTGTTTTTTGGTGATGGCATTATTACCCCAGCAATTTCTATTTTATCCGCGATTGAAGGTTTAAGTATTGCGACTCCGATGTTTAATCAATGGTTATTACCATTGGCCGTCGGTATTTTAACAGCACTGTTTTTAATTCAGCGCCACGGCACGGCGACCATGGGTAAGTTCTTTGGACCAATCACATTATTGTGGTTTGCATCTATTGGACTATTAGGCTTATGGAGTGTTATGCAAACACCGTTCGTGTTGGCAATGATCAGTCCGCACTGGGCGTTTGGCTTTATCATCAACCAACCTTTTGTTGCATTCCTCACGATGGGTGCCGTCATTTTAACGATGACGGGGGGTGAAGCACTATATGCAGATATGGGACATTTTGGTCGCATGCCCATTAAGCTTGCTTGGTTTGTGATTGTATTGCCAAGTCTAGTTTTTAACTATGCGGGTCAAGGTGCTTTACTTTTACGAGATCCAAATGCAATTGAGAACCCATTTTACCTGTTGGTCCCTGATTGGGCTTTATTCCCAATGATTGGTCTTGCAACCGCTGCTGCTGTGATTGCCTCACAAGCGGTGATTACGGGCGTATTCTCAATGGTTAATCAAGCGATCCAGTTACGCTATTTACCGCGTTTAACCGTGCAACACACCTCTGATGTTGAACAAGGACAAATCTATGTCCCGTTCATCAACTGGGTATTATTTATTTCAGTCATTATTCTCATTTTATTATTTGAAAATAGCGCGAATCTTGCCAGTGCCTACGGTGTAGCAGTGACCATGACGATGCTGTGCGGTACGATTTTAATTTCGATTTTAGCTTATGGCGTTTGGCGCTGGCCTGTTTGGAAAGTAGCACTTTTCGCCGTGCCTTTATTGATCATTGACCTTGTTTTTGTTGCTTCGACTTCTTTAAAAATTGTTGGTGGTGGATGGGTGCCAATCTTGATTGGTGCAATTGTATTTACCGTTTTAATGACGTGGAAAGATGGCCGTCAAATCGTACTTAATAAGCTTGAGTCTGATGCGTTACCTATTGATCTCTTTATTCAAAGTGTCAAGATGAGTGATGAAACGCTGATCGTTCCTGGGGATGCAATTTTCCTCACAGGAACACCTAATATCGTTCCACATGCGATGTTGCACAATATTAAGCATAATAAGGTTCTACACGAACGTAATATGATGATTACGGTCATTACTAAAGATGTACCTTATGTACCTGATATTGAGAGAATTCGTGTAGAAAAGATGGATAATCGATTCTTTAGGATTTTTGTATATTATGGGTTTAAAGACCAACCCAACATTCCAGTTGCGCTGAAAGCGGCATATGAGCAGTTAAATTTTGAATTTGATATGATGCAAATTAGTTTCTTTATTTCACGTGATCGTCTGATTCATACCGTGGGAGAAGGAATGGCGCCATGGCGTGAAAAATTATTTATATCAATGCAGCGGAATACCAGTCCTGTGAGTGATTTCTATTTAATTCCACCAAATCGCGTGGTCGAAATGGGAAGCCAGATCGAAATCTGAGTAAGCGTTTGCTAAAATTTTGGATATAAAAAACCGCCTCAAAGGCGGTTTTTTTATTAAGCCTAATACCTTACTCAGCCGCTGGTGCTTCTACAGGCGCTTCTTCAGTTGCATTTACTTCAGGTTGAGCTGGAACTGCAGTTTGTGCTTGAGGAGCAGTTTCTTCTGCTTCAGCAGGTGGTAAGTTTCCAATAGGCGCTTTCGTATCAGCAGGCGCTTGTGTTGTAGCGCCTTCAGAAATAACTTTCATCTGACCATTAGCTAATACTTCTTGTAAAGTACCAGGCTGACCATTCACTGTTGTTACGACTTTAGCTTTAGAAAGGCTTTCCAAAGTTTCGCCAGCTTGAACTGGTGGCTCAGCAAATGCACTTGCACTTGCCAAAGATAAACCCATTACTAATGCTGTCAAAGAAGTATGTGCTAATTTCATAGTGTCCTCACTTTCAATTCTTTTAATTTACTAAATAACTTTTATACCATCTCACAAGTAATTGATGTAATTCAATCAAATACACGTAAAACCTTAAAGAGTATTAAAAAACTATTCTATAAAAACAACAATTTGTTACTTATTTTGAGTGATATTTGAACGGAATGCGAAGATCCTTTATTCACTTGAAAATTCACTTGATGTACTTCAAATTCATAGCTTGTTAAGCTGTGGCCGGTTTTGAATAAAGCCCACGTATTGGGCCAGAAGTTGAACACGGAATGAATAGGTAATCTGAGTTTGAATAATATTGTGGTAAAAGCTGTATTAGGTATTGTTGCAGCAGGAAGCTTTGCAATTGCTTTCGGTCAAGAAAAGTTGTCTTCATATCTGCCATTTTCAGGTTCGGTTAATAATACAGCTTGTCTAAATCAATTTTATCGCCAAGAGCCACCTTATTTAATCAAAGAGAGCTTAAATAAAGATCGCTACCCATTATGCTTTAATGGATTTACCACCATGTATTCTGGTGTCTCAAAAACACCATTATGGGTAGCTGAATATCTGAATCCAGATCGGCTGAGCCAAAAAATAAAAAGAGAAGACAGTTTCCATGAGGAGACTCGTGTAGCAGAAAAGCATCGAGCATTATTAGCAGATTATCGTGGGTCGGGATATGACCGTGGCCATATGGCTCCAAATGCTGATATGCCAAATAAAGCAGCACAATACGACAGCTTTTCCTTAGCCAATATGGTTCCTCAAGCTCCGCAGAATAACCAACAAATCTGGCGAGAAATTGAGGAAGCGACACGTGCAATCGTTACGAAGCAGAAACATGATGTGTATGTGATTACCGGGCCTGTATATAGTGGCAAAAAATTGAAAACCATTGGACGTGGTGTTATTGTTCCAACAGCGGTGTTTAAAGCCGTGTATATACCTAAAACAGGTGCTATTGGCGCATATTACGCTCCCAATAATAATTCACTACAGATGCAAGTGGTCAGTGTATGTCAGTTAGAAGAAGTGCTTGGCATGAATTTGTTTCCTCAACTTACATCTGAGCAAAAGCGAAATACTTATAAATTGCCATTAAAAGCCAATCAGGTCAAAGCCCAACAAGCCATAGAGTATTCGCACTGGGATGCCGAAAGCCAATGTGCAGTTGATATCTCAACAGATCAACTCAAAGCGCTGCAAAAAGAGTTTAGTAGTCAAAGCGTACCTGTCAATACAACCGCAACGAATCAAGAGGCTAAGATCGATGAACAAGCACAAGATGCAATCGTGAAAGAGTTGGTTCAAGCGTTGTTGCAATATTTATTACAAATCCTTAAATAAAAAAGCTCGAATTCGCCCTGAAGATTCATTTATCTTCAGGGATTGATATTTATAAACTTAAAGAGATTTGCCATGTTTAAGCCTTTTGAAAATGGGACTGAGTCACATTCCATTCATGACTTAACGCTTGAAAACGATCTTGATCGTGTGAGTATTTATGGCAACTTGCAAATCACCAAAGACCAAGCCGGTTTAGCCGCTGCGAAAGCGTTAAAACAATATTTAGATGCAATGGTCATCTACTTAGAAGATCAAAAAAATTTAGCAGAAAAAATAGAAACGACGGCTGAGAATGAAATAGAAAATCCTTTCTTGTGATTCATCAATCATCTTTAGACTGAAGACTTAAATTCACAATCATCAAGTGCGAATATGATGTTGAATACGCCACTGTTGGGGTGTCATCTTCATCCACTGACGAAATGCGCGTTGGAATGCACTTTGTTCAGAATAACTGAGCAATAACGAAATCTCATGTAAGCTGAGATAAGGATCTTGTAGATATTGAATCGCTAGAAGTTTGCGGACTTCTTGAACACGCTGCTGATAGGTATCACCTTGATTTTGTAAATGGCGCTGAAGTTGTCTGACGGACATTCCCACTTGTTCTGCGACAGTTTGAATTTGATAATTGTGTCTCTGTATTCCAATCAGAATGGCTTGCTGTAACCGCTCATCGATTTGTGTGTTGTTTGGGAGTCGACTTAACAAATCTTGAGCTTGTTGCATCAGGAGTTTTTGTAAAGTTTGATCAGCTTGTTTAATCGGTGCTTGTAGGAGCTGGCTTGGAAAAGTAAGCTTGACATGAGGCTGAGAGAATTTTACTTTGCTCTGAAAAAAACGCTCATAAATCGCAATATTTTTTGGTGCTGGAAAGCGAAAGTGAATTTCTTGAATATGTAAATGCTCAATACCCGCATAACGTTTTAGAAATTCAACCAATAATGCCATCGCAATTTCATCCGTGATTTGTGTCGACAAATGCATTGGCAAATCTTCCCAACGTACGCTAAATACGCCTTGCTCCAGATCAACGGCGAGAGGTGTACCATCATAAATTAAACGATGATATTCATGATAACGGGTGAGTGCTTCTGCTAGGTTATCGCATGATAAAGCGATATACGCGATAATGCCTAAATGTTGTGGTTTGACCCATTGAGCAATTTCTAACCCTAACGCAGGTTGTGGGTGTACTTCATAAATTTCATTTAATATTTCACGCCAAATGCTAAAGTCAAAGCGTTCGGCTTGCTGAATACTTGCCAATTTTGCAGAAATAGGGAGACCGTTCTCTTCACAATAATTATGTAAGAGATGTCCAAGTCCACCATGAACCGAGCCTGAATAATCCTTTATCTGCTGCATGTGATTAATACTTTTCTTGTTTTATCAATTGAAATCACGATGAGTTATTAAGCCTGTTTTTACAGTGCCATACAAGCGCTTTTTCTACCATACGACATTGAAAAATATGTCGTGATTTGTCAATGAAAATTTTATCTTGCGTCAATGGTTGAGAGCTTGAGTTAGATATATTGAAAGAAAAGAAACAGGGATTTTGAACATGATTAAAGGTTTTGTTGCAGGCTTAATCATTGCCAATGGATTTGAATGGGTCGCGCATAAATATGTTCTACATGGTGTACACCGTCCGGGTAAAGCGAGGTTTAGTCCTGTGCCTAAAAATATGGAATCTCATTGGGCACATCACCGTGAAGTTAGAACACAAGATTTCCATGATGAGGGTTATGTAGAGGGAATCTCAAATTGGCGAACAAAAAATGAAATCGTATCCTTGGGGATTGTTGCTGCTGTATTTGGAACAGCATTTTATCCAATCTCGAAAGGCATGAGTTTATCCGTGCTTTATAGTGCTTGTAACTACTACTACACGCATCGCAGAGCTCACCTCGAACCTCATTGGGCAAAAAAGAAAATTCCTTGGCACTATGACCACCATATGAACGCCAATCAAGATGCAAATTGGTGTGTCACTAAGCCTTGGTTTGATTACATTTTAGGGACACGCGTCATTTCAACGCCAGATTTGAAGGAAGATAACCCTTTAGGGGTGCAGTTACCGTCTTTTATTTCAAAACGAGTCAATCATATCGTTGAACAATATTTCCCCGCAAAGTGGGTTGAGCAGAAAGCAGCGCGCTCCGATATTTCAAAAAAAGCTTTGGCTATAGTGGAGTAAGTCAGATTAGATATGGAATTGGCTGAATTGACGTCTGATTTGTCATGTTTGGTCAATAAAATATGTAGCTTTTGTCAAGATTTCGTGCAGATCTGTCATTTATGATATGAGATGAATAAATCGGAGAATGAAAATCTGATGGTAGAACTCTCCAGTTTATCGCTTTGCATAACGAACCAAGCGCTGTTTTTTCTTGGTTTTTAGGGCCTTCGGGCTCTTTTTTTTGCAAAAAAAGAGGCATTTGCCTCTTTTTTATGGGGCATGATTAAAGACGCATTTCAATGCCTTGTTCAGCTAAATATTGTTTTGCTTCCGGGATAGTGTGTTGACCAAAGTGGAAGATAGAGGCTGCAAGCACTGCATCAGCACCCCCTTGTAAAATTCCGTCTGCTAGATGTTGAAGATTACCCACACCACCTGAAGCAATCGTTGGAATCGTTACACGATCATTAATCTGACGCATCAATGCTAAGTCATAACCAGCTTTTGTACCATCTGCATCCATTGACGTAATGAGCAATTCGCCTGCGCCGTATTCTGCCATTTTCACAGACCATTCAATCGCATCGATACCCGTTGGTTTGCGACCACCATGTGTGAAAATCTCCCACTTATTTTCACCCGTTTTTTTTGCATCAATCGCAACTACAATACATTGTGCACCAAAACGTTGAGAGGCTTCTTGAACGAATTCAGGATTAAAGACAGCAGCTGAGTTAATACTGACTTTGTCTGCACCAGCGTTAAGCAATAAACGAATATCTTCAACTTTACGAACACCGCCACCTACGGTCAGTGGTACAAATACAGTTTCAGCCATACGCTCAACCGTACGGTAAGTGGTGTCACGCCCATTAGATGTTGCAGTGATATCGAGAAAAGTAATCTCATCTGCACCTTGTTCGTTATAACGACGTGCTACTTCAACTGGGTCGCCTGCATCACGAATATCAAGGAATTGAACACCTTTTACAACTCGACCGTTATCTACGTCGAGGCAAGGAATAATACGTTTAGCAAGCATAATTTTTTCCAAAAATAACAGCCGATTATGAAACTTACAGACTTTGGTGCTACACCTTGGTAGTCGGAGCAGGTATTCTATCAAAATAATGTAAGTTTTTTCGCAGGTTTTTTATGTCGGTTTATACCACTTTGACTTTAAAGGAAGTTCAGGATTTTGCTACGCCTTATGGATTAGAGGTGATTGACCTGATTCCGATTCAAGGAGGTATTCAAAATACGAACTATTTTCTAGTTTGTGCAGATCAAACCGAATTTGTTTTAACAATTTTTGAAGATATGGATGAGCAAGGCGCAGGTGAACTCGTCCCTGTACTTGAGCATCTGGGTCAGGCAGGTCTGCCTGTGCCTGTACCTTTGAAACATTCAGGACGTTCGATTCAGATCTTAAAAAATAAACCTGCACAAATTGCGCCTAGAATGCGTGGCAAGCATCCTATGCCTTCATCACTTGAACAGGTTCAGTCCATTGCTATTGCACAGGCTCAAATACATGTGGCTCTCGATAACTTTCCCTTAGAGCGCGCAGAGTATCGTAATCATGATTATTGGTTAAGTGTGGCTCAGCAGCTTCGACCTACGCTAAATCCAGCCGATCAAGTATTATTAAATAGTTTGTTAGGTTTATATGACGCTCTTACCGCAATGTACCCTGATCGTCCACGAGGTTTTATCCATTCTGACCTATTTAGAGATAACACTTTATTTGAAGGGGCTACTTTAAAAGGGATACTCGATTTTTATGAGTTGAATAAAGATGAACTTTTGTTTGATATCGCTATTACGATGAATGATTTCTGTACAGAATATCCAAGTGTTCATTTGAATGAGGAAAAGGCCTTAGCATTCTTGGAGGCTTATCAAAGTGTACGTGAAATGACCAGTGATGAAAAATCATGCCTAGAACTCTATTTAGCGATGGCAGCTGGACGTTTCTGGATGATGCGTTTGCTAGTGGCTCAAAAGAACAAAGAAATGGGGCGTGTTAGCGAGGATATTTTGCAAAAAAATCCTTTAGAAATGCGCAATATGCTGGTTGAACGATTAAAATTTGTAACAGCTTAAAAAATTAAAAAATCTGGGGGAAATATGCGTGATCAAGGTCGTCTAGTTGAATGGTTTGATGAAAAAGGCTATGGATTTATTCAACCCAATGATTCATCCAAAGATCGCGTTTTCCTTCACATTAAAGATTTTGCCAAACCAGGCCCAAGACCCATTCCAGGTTGTGCTTTGGAGTATATCGTTCAATTGGATGGTCAAGGTCGATTTAAAGCGAAACAAGTAACATACTTAAAAGCGACTCAGGCAAAAAAAGTAAAAACGAAGCCGCGTCATTCACCAGTTACTCAACAAAAAATGCAACCGATGCAAGTGGCGATTATTACTTATATCTTAACGCTTGCTATATTAGTCCTATTAGGGCTATTGAGTATGATGGTGGTGTTGGTCATTTTATTGATGAACCTGATCACCTATGGCTTATATGCACACGATAAAGCGGCGGCTCAACAGGGGAGTCAACGTGTACCAGAAAATACATTACATGTGGTTTCTATATTAGGAGGATGGCCAAGTGCTTGGCTTGCTCAGCAACGCTTGCGTCATAAAACACAAAAACAACCATTTCGAAAAATTTATTTCTGTACTATAGCGTTTAATATACTGATTATTTTATGGATAATTTCACCATTTAATGGTTTGAAATTATAAAGCCTCAAAAAAATTAAAAAGGTGACTTTATGAATTATACAGCTGATCAAGATCCAAACCGCAGCTTAACGATTTTACTTTATATCCTGTATATCATCGCTATTTTTTCAGCAGGTATTTTGGCGGTTATTGCGCTAATTATTAACTATTGGAAACGATCAAAAGTACAGGGCTCAATTTTTGAAAGTCATTTTACTTGGCAAATTCGTACTTTTTGGTGGTATTTAATTTGGAATATCATCGCGTTCCTCCCGTTTTTATTCTTATTCTTCACGGGTGACAATCCTAATGCCTTTGCTGGTGTAGCACTGGGTGCAACAACATTTTGTATTGCAGTGATTGGTTTGTCATGGGTTTGGATTGTTTATCGTGCGATCAAAGGGATTATTAAGGTCAATGATAACGAGCCAATGTATCAATAATTAAAACTCATGAATGGGGTGGTGTCATGATTATTGAGCATGTTCATTTAAATATCAAAATGAATCAGAGTCAGGCATTCGAAAATGCTTTTAAATTAGCTAAAGACATTATTTCACCAATGAAGGGGCTAAATGCGGTTCAGCTGATTAAAAATACGAATAATGAACATGCTTATATTTTACTGATTTATTGGGACAAACTTGAAGATCATACGGAAGGTTTTAGGCAGTCAGAGGCGTATTTAAAATGGAAGGCTCTTTTGCATCCCTTTTATGCGCCTATGCCTGAAGTGCAGTATTTTCAACCATGTATGATGTTAAAGCTAAAAGAACCCCAATAAGCTTATTCTTTCTTCTTAAATTTTGGTCTCCACTCACTGGTAATTACACCGAGCACAACCAACACGCCACCTAAAATTGAAAGCATAGCTAAACGCTCACCTGCTAATCTCCCAATCAAAGCCGCCCAAACAGGTTCGCCAGAATAAATAATGGCAGCCTGTGAAGGGTCAACCACGCGTTGAGCCCAGTTCATGACCAACTGAATGATTGCACTTGCAAGTCCTAAACCTCCAATAATCGCGACGAAGATCCAGTTAAACTCAGGGAGTTGTGTTTCACCCACCAATGGTGCCATTAGAAAACAAATTAACGATGCAAAAATGAGTTGTAATATCGTCACTCGGCGTAAATTGACTCGAGGCGCAAAGTAACTAATGAGAATAATTTCAAGTGCAATCGCAATTGATCCTATCAAGGTAATGATCTGACCAAATTCAAGCCGAATAGCACCAAACCCATTGCCTGTTAAGAAAACTAAACCTACAAAGGCGAGTGCTGCCCCCATCCATGTCATGACATGTGGCCTTTTTTTAAAGAGCAACCACAATAAGATGGGAACCAACGGCACATAAAGTGCTGTCAAAAATGCAGACTCGCTACTGGTGATGGTCTGTAAGCCAATGGTTTGCGTTCCATAGCCAATTGCAATCACTGTTCCAATGCAAAATCCTGCCCAAATATCTTTGGCACTAAAATTTTTACAATATTGAAGTGAGATGAGACCAACAGCCAGCGCAGCTGCTGCAAATCGAAAGGCAACGAAAAGCACTGGTGTGCTGAAGCTCAATCCATATTTGACTGTAATGAAACTGGCACCCCAAATCATCGTAATTGCAATGAGGGCAAGTTGTGGTGTTTTGGTTTTAAGGGTAGGAGATAAATTCAACATATTTTTTAAGTAAGAAAAAAGAGGTCCTAAGACCTCTTTAGAAACATGCGCTATTAGAGCGCTTGTTCATCAAGTAATAATTGAGCTTCACGAAGATTTAAAGTGCCTTCATAAATTGCACGACCAGTAATCGCACCTAAAATACCAGGCTGACCTTTTAAGTTGCGAACGTCGTCAAGATTGGTCACACCGCCTGAAGCGATCACAGGTAAACCTGAATAATTCGCAAGATTAACTGTTTGTTCGATATTCACACCTTGCATCATGCCATCACGTGCAATATCGGTATACACGATACTAGATACACCAGCATCTGCAAAGCGTTTAGCTAAATCAGTTGCTTTTACGTCAGTTACATTTGCCCAGCCATCAGTTGCGACCATGCCATTGATTGCATCAATACCGACAATGATGTGACCTGCGAATTTTCTACACGCCTCCTCAACAAACTCAGGTTCTTTGACTGCTTTTGTACCAATAATGACGAATGATACACCTGCATCTAAGTAGTGTTCGATGGTTTCAAGAGAACGGATGCCACCACCAATTTGAATTGGCAGTTCAGGTTGTGCTTTTGCAATCGCTTCCACAACAGGTTTGTGAATAGGTGTACCAGCGAAAGCACCATTTAGATCAACTAAATGTAAACGGCGAGCGCCAGCGTCTACCCAATGTTGTGCTGTTGCCACAGGATCATCAGAGAAAACGGTATCGTCTTCCATACGACCTTGTTTTAAACGGACACATTTACCATCTTTAAGGTCAATTGCAGGGATAATCAGCATGCTTTCGCTCCTTGCCAGTATTCTGGAGTTTATTCGCAGCAATCTTAGCAAAGAAACATCAAATGAGCGAAGTAACAATGAAAAAAAACCGTCAGAACAATGTTGACGGTTTTTTATACGAACTTTGAATTAAATGTATGGTGTTGTATCTAAGCTAGAGATTAGATCAAAGCTGGTTGGTGTGATACTGGTTGGGATTGCACCTAAAGCATTTGTGATCTCTCCCGTGAATCCTACAAGATCACCCACGACAGGAATCGATGACAGAGCATCTGTTACAGGCGATAAATCATCCAGTAAATTATCCAATGTTCCTGAGACATCTCCTAATGTTCCTGTGACACTGCCTAAAGGATCATCAATGAGACCAGTCACGAGATCAAGAGGTTTGGTACTTGCGACATAATCTCCCGTTTCACTCACGAATCCCAAAAGATTTGAAGAAGTTTCTCCGACAACATCTACGACAGCACCTAAACCTGGCACTTGGCTGAGCAGGTCGGTCACGGGATCGGCTAAACCAGCGACTTCACCTACAACATTTGAAACATCTTTGATGGTTTGGCCTACAGTTGCAGTAGTGCCATTCAATGCAGTATTAATGCCCCCTAATAGATCTCCCTTCGAAAAATCATCAGCGATAGCGTGTAAGCCTCCGCTTAAATTTCCTAGTAAATTATTTTCAAGATTGAGTACCGATTCCACTGTATCTCCGATCAGTGGCAATTCTGTTAACTTATCCGTTAATGGTTTGGTCAGCGTCCCTACTGTGTCAACAACGGTATCTACAACTGTCGTTACGGTTTCTAGAATAAAACCAACTGCTTTCGTAATTCCCTGTAAAGCAAGGCTTAGAACGCCACTGATTTTTCCAGTAAAAAGTTTAAACATGTGCAGATTGCTCCAAAATATATGTGGTTAGTGTTGGATCTTTGTTGTTTCAGCAAGTTCATAATTAACAAAGAAAAAAATTTCAGACAAATCGAAAAAAAACAATATAAGTGGAATAATTTTGAAGATATGCCGTAAAAACAGCAACTTAATACAACACAAGGGTAATGTTTAAAAATGTTAACAAAATCAATTATTTATTGTGGTTTAATTTGGTGCTTGATAGAATAAATGTACACTTATAATGCATGAATATTATCGAGTAGCATGGTGTAAATACCTAAAATGCCAACTTGTTCGATTCGTTGATTGATTTTGTGAATTTTGTGTATTTTTTTAATGATTAAAATTGGTGCTCATTGTCTTTACATAAGTTAACAATTAATCATTGGGTCAATTTATTTTTCTTTTTTAATTCAAACTGAGTAATGAGAAAAATTAGATCACACTTTTATTTGTGAATTATCTATATTGAAAATAATTTCAATTTCATCTGATTTGTTTGGCAATATTAGACTCAACTGCATAGGCTTAATGTTAAATTGAGACTGCAGACAGTGAATAAGATTTGGACAGAAGCGATGGCAGTTCAAGAAGATGATTTATTTAGCGAAGGTGCTAAAAAACTTAGAAAATTGATCAAAGAGAAAAACATTAAACCGACTGATGTGGTGAATGCATTGGGAGTCTCTAAGGAAACGCTGTCGAAATGGGTGCAAGAGTCAACTCCTGCCAATGCTCAACATCTAGTTGAATTAGCGAAAGTACTGAGTGCTGCAGAACGATGGGTTTCAGACGCTAAAGATGGTAAAAAATCAGAAAGTTTTAAACAGTATCCTTTGAAGGATGAGTTGGCTTTAAAAGATGCAACGCCAGAACAATTAATTTCAGAACTTAAAAGTCGTTATGCTGCGCTGAATCTAAAAGCAGAAATTAAAGTAACTGTTGAGCCAATTGAAGGTGGCTTTGTCGTAAAAGATATTTAGAGTAAAGTCTGAAAAAAAGCTCACTGAAAACAGTGAGCTTTATTATGGCTTTAAATTTTCCACTCTACAAAATTTTTCAACAACTGTAAGCCAGCTGTATGACTTTTTTCTGGATGGAACTGCGTAGCAAACAAATTATCTTTATGGATTGCGGTGCAGAATTCCAAACCGTAGTTACATGTCGCAGCAATGATCTCAGATTGTTTCGGTTCAACATAGAAACTATGTACGAAATAGAAACGAGCATCTTGATCAATGTTGTTCCACATTGGATGGCTTGGATCTGCTTGGTGTACCTGATTCCAACCCATATGGGGAACTTTTAAACCTTCAATATCTGGAAAGCGTTTAACAGCACCATCAAAAATGCCTAATGCATCTGCACCACCATTTTCTTCAGAGTGTTGCAGCAGAGCTTGCATGCCGACACAAATCGCAAGGACAGGCTTGTTGAAAACGGCATTGCGTACAACCTCGTCAATGCCAGCCTCGTGCATACCTTGCATGCAATCACGCATTGCACCAACGCCTGGGAACACAATTTTATCTGCTTGAGCAATCAGCTTAGGATCATTGGTCACATCAACGGTTGCACCAACATGCTCAAGTGCTTTTGCTGCTGAGTGAAGATTTCCCATGCCATAATCAAGAAGGGCAATACGGGTCATTACAAAGTACCTTTGGTTGAAGCTACAGTATTTTCTGCACGTGGATCTACTTCACAAGCCATACGAAGTGCTCGTGCAAATGCTTTAAATACACTTTCAATTTGGTGATGGCTATTTTTACCTTTCAAATTGTCTATGTGGAGTGTCATTAATGCGTGATTCACAAAGCCTTGGAAAAACTCAGAGAATAGGTCGACATCAAAAGTACCAATGCGCGCGCGCGTAAATGGAATGTCCATCCATAAGCCAGGGCGGCCTGATAGGTCAACAACGACACGACTCAAGGACTCATCAAGTGGTGCATAGAAGTGACCATAGCGACGTAAACCTTTTTTGTCACCTAAAGCCTGTGCAAATGCCTGACCAAGGGTAATACCACAGTCTTCTACTGTATGGTGATCATCAATTTCTAAATCGCCGTCGCAATGAATATCGATATCAAATAAACCATGACGCTTGATTTGGTCGATCATATGGTCTAAAAATGGAACACCTGTATTGAGGGTGCCTTGACCAGTACCATCAAGATTCACGCGAACACGAATTTTGGTTTCGTTTGTGTTTCTTACCACTTCACTGATACGTTGCGTCATAGACACGTTCCTCAAAAACGTTAAAAATGATGAATGTAGATTTTCGATGTCACGAAAGTGACAGCATATTAGATTGCTCAGGAGGGTTAATCAATGCCTATAACCGTACATGCAATAACTTCGCTTGATAATGTTGAAGTTCGTGAACAGCTTGAGCGCTTATATGACACCAGTCCAGAATTTAGTGACGGACAAGATGCCATTGAACAACTTGAGCAAAACTTAGCTCAGTATACCTTACTTTACACGGCAGAATTTAATACAAAGATCATTGGGGCCATTTGGTCAACTGGACAAGGTGAAAGTCGAACGCTTGAAAATATCGTAGTTCATCCGGCTAACCGTGGACGTGGTGTCGCAGAGCGCTTAGTGAGTGAAGCATGTCGAATGGAAGAAGAGAAAGGCGTTAATCATTTTGAGCCTGGATGTGGTGCAATACATCGTTGTTTAAGTAGTTTGGAAAAAATTTAAAACTATTGTTCGATTTTAAATATTAAAAGTCAGTCAATACTGGCTTTTTTTATTGGATTTGTATGTATTTACATCGAATAATCTAAATGTTGTTTTAAAAACATCCATTTGTTTAAATATCCCAAAAACTTGCTTGACTATATCGAGATGAAACTGTTTAATACGCGACATCGGCGTGATAGCTCAGTTGGTAGAGCAACGGATTGAAAATCCGTGTGTCCCCAGTTCGATCCTGGGTCTCGCCACCATATTCTTTTAAGAATTTGTATTTTCAATCTCTGATCCCATCAGAGATTTTTTTTTGGGTAAAATTTACTCGAACAAATAAAAAATGCATGATTTTTATTGACTATTGAGCTCAGTTACGGCTTAATACACCCCATCGGCGTGATAGCTCAGTTGGTAGAGCAACGGATTGAAAATCCGTGTGTCCCCAGTTCGATCCTGGGTCTCGCCACCATATTCGAAAAATCCTCAACAATGTTGAGGATTTTTTTTGCTTATAAAATAATACAAAATGAATCGAAGTCATTCATCATCCATTTTTTTTGATGTGCTAAGGTTGATTTCTCGATCAAATTCAGAATAAAAAATGAAAGACCTATTTTCTGATCAAAGTGAGCTTTATCAACAAGCTCGTCCAAGTTATCCACAAAGTGTGATTGACGAAATCTTCAAATATGTTCAGAACTATGAAATGGCTTGGGATTGCGGGGCAGGTTCAGGACAATTCACCCGCTTATTGGCTCCGCATTTTAATCAAGTCATTGCAACGGATATAAGCGCAGCACAACTTCAGCAAGCCCCAGCAATAGATAATGTAATTTACCGAATTGATAATGCTGAACATAGCAATTTTAAAGCACAATGTTTTGACCTGATTACAGTTGCCCAAGCCATTCATTGGTTTGACTTCGAGTTATTTTTTCAAGAGGTCTATCGAACACTGAAGCCCCAGGGTGTCTTTGCAGTGATTGGATATGGGCTTATTGAAGTGGAGAATGAGGAGCTTCAAAGCTGTATTGAAAAGCTATATCACCAAGTATTGAAAACATATTGGGAGAGTGAGCGTCACTATATTGATCTGAAATATCAAACGATTCCATTTCCTTTTGAAGAAATCCCGACCTGTGAGCAGCACATGCATTGTAAATGGCGGATTGATCAATTGATTGATTATTTAAATACATGGTCAGCTTTAAAGAAATATCTTAAACAAAATACGCAAGCCAATAATCAGGCGACACAAATCTTAAATCAGATGAGCCAATATGCCTTAACTTTGAATAATGATACCGGTCATAAATTTAATATTCGATTCCCAATATTTTTACGGATCGGTAAATTGATAAATGCTCCTGTTTTATAAAATTTCTTAATGGTCGTGAATGAGTCTTTTAGCAAGGCATACAACTTCTTTTTCGTCATATCCCAATTGTTCATAAAAGTTTTGAATATCAATAAATTCTTTTTGCACTAAAAGCTGAACTTCTGGACAACCAAGTGCAATCAATCTTTTTTCCAAATGTTGAATCAACGCTGTAGCAACACCATTCCGTTGATGATTGGGATGTACCGCGAGGTAATTGATCCACCCGCGATGACCGTCGTAACCACCCATTAATGTTGCGATAATGAACTGATCTTTCACAGCCACCAAGAATAAGTCATCTTTTTGTGCAGCCTTCCTAAAAATATCAATTTCCGGATTATTCCATGGTCGTGTTAGATCACATCTTTCCCAGAGTTGAATGATGTCTTCTAAGTCAGTCTCAATATAAGGACGAATGATAAACATGATGCGCTCAAATGGTGGTTAATTTTAATACAGAGATTAGCCTACTCTGATGAAATTGATAACTCATAATCATCTTATGTGTCTATTTTCTGCTTTACATTTATGCAGTCTTTTTTAGATAGCAAGATAAATATCAATAAAAAAGATTTGTCTGTGACGTGAGTCTAACAACTCTTGTTAAGTAAATGATATTTAAGATAAATGGTAGTTGTGTTTGGCTGAAATGTTTTTAAAGATGGCTTTTATTACGTTCAGTGAGAGCGATGGGGAATGAGACAATTTAAGCAAGTTTTGTGGGGAATCTGTGCTTGGGGTCTTTCGAGTATGAGTTGGGCGGCACATCCTAACAATGGGCATTTTAAATTACTGCCAGACGATCAGTTAAGTTTGGTCAATGCTTTAGGTATTGAGGAATCTCAAATTCGTGAAATTACATCTTTTAAATCTCAGGATTTAAACCATTTAGAAAATTTTGTGAGTGATAGAAAAAGGATTCATTATATAAAGGATGAAGAGCAACCTTTTAAAGCGCTTATGGACTTAACATCTATGAACTCTTTACAATTCAATGGACAGGTTTTGGAGCAGCGGTTTGATCTTCAAAATCGGCAGATTTACATTAAATTTGGCCCAATTCGTGTTGACCGAATGGAGATGCAGTTAAATATGGATGGAGTTTACCAATTAGGTCATATTTTAAATCCACCACAAGCACTTCTTTCGTCAGCTAAATTTTGACTCCATTGATATTTATTTGATGTCCCATAAAAAAGGACCTCTATTACGCAGATTCTTTTGGGATTAAAGCCTGTGCACACCTTCTGTGTTTTTCTTGCCTAATTTTTAAAGTAACGCATAAAAAAGAATCCCCAAAGATGGGGATTCTTTTTAGATTAAAGCCTACGCGGACTTCGTCCTTATCTTACGTAAAAAAGAAAAGCAGTGCTTTCTTTTTTACTCAGGCTTTAGGCCTTCAGCTTTTTCTAAAGTTTCATCATTGTTGAAGAACTTTTCACGTTGTTCTTCAAGAAATTTCTTTGCATCAGCTTCAAAGACATTTAAACGTTTTTCATTGATTAAAGTAGTTTGATGCTTTAACCATTCGCCCCATGCTTGCTTAGAAACACTATCAAATAGTTCCTGACCTTTAGGACCAGGGAATGGTGCAAAATCCAAACCTTCCATTTCTTTTTGATACTTACGGCAAAATACTTGGCGAGACATATCAATACTCCAAAAATAAAATCAGAAATTAAGCGTAAAGAGCTTCTAAACGCGCATGAGCACGCTCAATTGCTGCTTCAACTTGAGCAGGTGCTGTTCCACCGATGTGGTTACGTGCATTGACAGAAGCTTCTAAAGTTAATGCTTTTTCAAAGACGTCAGCTTGAATTAAATCAGAGAATTGTTGAAGTTGTTCAAGCGTAAGTTCTGATAAATCCTTACCTTCTTGTACGCCAAGCGCAACTGCTTTACCGACGATTTCATGTGCATCGCGGAATGCAACACCATTTTTCACTAAGTAATCAGCAAGGTCGGTTGCTGTTGAGAAACCACGCAGCGCAGCTTCGCGCATTTCAGGAATATTTGGAACAAGTGCAGGAATCATGTCTGCGAAAGCCATCAAAGAGCCTCGAACTGTATCGATAGCATCAAATAGTGGTTCTTTATCTTCTTGGTTGTCTTTGTTATATGCCAAAGGTTGACCTTTCATGAGGGTAAGTAGACTCATTAAGTCGCCATATACACGGCCTGTTTTACCACGAACAAGTTCAGGTACATCAGGATTTTTCTTCTGAGGCATAATCGAAGAGCCTGTGCAGAAGCGGTCAGGAATATTCACAAACTTGAATTGTGCAGATGTCCAAAGAATTAATTCTTCAGACATGCGAGATAAGTGCATCATGATGAGTGATGCCGCAGCATTAAACTCAATACCAAAATCACGATCAGATACAGCATCTAATGAGTTTTCTGCAACTGCTTCAAATCCTAAAAGTTCTGCTGTATAAGCACGATCGATTGGATAAGTGGTACCTGCAAGCGCAGCAGAACCTAAAGGCATGCGATTCACGCGTTTACGGCAGTCAATCAGGCGTTCTGAGTCACGTACCAGCATTTCAAACCATGCCATTAAATGATGTCCAAACGTCACAGGTTGTGCAGTTTGAAGATGGGTAAAGCCAGGCATAATTGTATTTGTATTTTTAGCAGCCAAACCTAGAATGCCTTTTTGCAGTTTGTGTAATAACCCTAGGATGGCATCAATTTCATCACGTACATACAAACGAATATCCGTTGCTACTTGGTCATTACGGCTACGACCTGTATGTAATTTCTTCCCTGTAATCCCAATACGTTGTGTTAATCGAGATTCAATGTTCATGTGAACATCTTCTAAATCAATACGCCATTCGAAGTTGCCAGCTTCAATGTCCGCTTTAATTGCGGTTAAGCCTGCGATGATGTCATCACGCTCTTGTTCAGTGAGTACACCGACTTTTGCCAACATCGTTGCATGTGCGATTGAACCTGCAATATCTTGTTTATAAAAGCGTTGGTCAAATTGGACAGATGCTGTAAATTCAGCGACAAAGGCATCAGTTGCTTCGGAAAAACGACCGCCCCACATACCTGAAGTTTGGGCTTGTGACGGATTAGAGGAATTAGAAGATGTGGTCATGTCGGCTCAGTAAAAGAAAAAGCAGTAATTTTGCATCCAGTATAACAAATTCAAATCAAGATGCCGAAGTCTTGCCTATGGATAATTCTTCAAAAGATAAACAAGAATTTATTGATGCGAATTTCTTTGTACGTATTGGGCAATGGCAATATTTTGCAGAGTTATTTATTGCCAGTATTTTTTTGGCGTTATTGCTGTGCCTAGCAGAGTCACAGTCTTGGTCAAATTTACAGACATCACAAGTGATCAAGTATGTGCTTTATATCAATTGGGTGGTATTGGTCTTTATTGCCGTAATTGATTTATTTAGGGAGTTTTGGCAAAAACTAACCACTTTGCAGTCTGCGATTTATACATTTGTACTATTAGAACTCATCATCCTCTTCACTACTTGTAGTTTGAATTTTCTGTTTTTTTGGGGAAGTAACTTTTCTTTACAAAAATTTTCATGGTTACTTTTATTTGATCATGTGATTTTACACATGAGCTATGGCGTATTGTTGATCACTTTTTGTTTACGATATATCTATGTTCGGGGTGAGTGGTTAAAGCAGCAACAAGGTGAATTGAATGCTCGAATTCAAGCCATGCAAGCAAGAATACATCCACACTTTCTTTTTAATAGTTTAAATAGTGTGGTGAGTCTGATTGGGAGTGATCCAGATAAAGCAGAGCAAATGCTCATCGATCTTTCAAGGTTGTTTAGAGCAAGCTTTCAAGAGCTGAAAATTGTCACATTAAAAGAAGAAATCCAATTGTGTGAACATTATTTGGCGGTTGAAAAGCTAAGGTTGGGTTCGAGATTAAATGTGGAATGGAATATCTTGCAACCAGAGCAGTTGGGCCAAGCAAGTATTCCTTTTTTAACTTTACAGCCTTTAATTGAGAATAGTATCTTTCATGGGGTGGAGAAAAAGTTAATTGATGCAAAGATTGTCATATTGGTTGAAATATTACAAAATCAAGTCACTATAGTCATTACTAACCCTTATATAGCCGATAAAATGGCCAATAGGGAGGGGAATGGTATTGCGATAGAAAACGTGAAACAGCGTTTGAAAGCACACTATGGGTATACGGTACAGTTTAGGAGTCATGCAGGTAATGGAATTTACACGACTGTAGTCCAGTACCAATATAAATAAAATCAAGTTAATACATTAAAATAAGTAACGTTAACTTGAGCAAGGAGGAACAATGGACATCCTAATTTGTGATGATGAGCCACTCGCGGTTGAGCGCTTATCTCGCTTGGTCACTCAATTGGGGCATCAAGTTGTTGCAACTGCGCACCATGGAAAAGAAGCTTTGACCTTAGTGCAACAATATGAGCCTGATGTAATTTTACTTGACATCCAAATGCCTGAAATGGATGGTTTGACATGTGCTCAGCATCTTTCACAGCTAAACCCAATGCCCGCTATTGTTTTTTGCACGGCCTATGATGAGCATGCTTTGACTGCGATTCAGGCACAAGCGAAAGGCTATTTATTAAAACCGATTATCAAATCAGAATTAGAAAATACACTCAATAATTTAACTAAACTTACTCAAGCTCAAATGTCGAATATAGAGCAAAAAGAAAATATGGAAGAAAAACATCAACGTCAGCAAATCGCTGCGAAAACGTATCGTGGTCTTGAACTCATTCCTATCGAAAATGTTTACTATTTTCTAGCTGATCAGAAATACGTAACAGTACGACACAAAAACGGCAGTGTGTTGATTGATGAGACTTTAAAAGATCTAGAGCGTGAGTTTTCAAATAAATTTATACGAATTCATCGAAATGCGCTGATTGCATTGGATTATTTGGATGGATTGGAGTTGGTTGCTTCAGGCCAGTATCAAGTTCGTTGTCGTGAACTTGAAGAGAAATTGGCGGTCAGTCGCCGTCACTTACCTTTGCTTAGAGAAAGAATTCAAAATATTTAGTTGCCTAAAATTATAGTGATTGCCGAACAATTTACTTGCAATTTTGGGACAGCAGGGTAAGTTTAGGATGTCTAAAGTTTGGCAGCATTAAAATGATCAAAACCTTAAAAATTGCAACTCGTCAAAGTCCATTGGCTTTATGGCAAGCGGAGCATATTCGTGAGCGACTTGAGACCCTACATGCTGGCCTAAAAGTTGAGTTGGTGACGTTTGTGACCCAAGGTGATAAAATTTTAGACACTCCTTTAGCCAAGATTGGTGGAAAAGGTTTATTTGTTAAAGAGCTTGAGGCTGCATTACTTGATGGTCGTGCAGATCTGGCTGTCCATTCCATGAAAGATGTGCCGATGGCGCTCCCAGAAGGATTAAGTCTTGCCGTGATTTGCGAGCGAGAAGATCCTTTAGATGCTTTTGTTTCGAATAATTATAGCAAGTTTGAAGATTTGCCCCTTGGTGCCAAAGTAGGAACCTCAAGTTTGCGTCGTAAATGTCAAATTTTAAAAGCCCGTCCAGATCTTGAGATTATAGATTTACGTGGAAATGTAGGCACACGACTATCTAAGCTTGATGATGGGCTTTACGATGCCATCATTCTGGCAAGTGCAGGCTTAAAACGTTTAGGTTTAGCAGAGCGTATTCGACACACGCTGGATGCACAGACGAGTTTACCCGCAGTTGGCCAAGGTGCATTAGGTCTTGAGTGTCGAGGTGACGATGCACGCGTATTAGAGTTGATTCGACCTTTATTACATGCAGAAACTGATGCGTGTGTTCGTGCAGAACGGGCATTTAATGCTTATTTGGAAGGCGGGTGTCAGGTACCGATTGCGGGATATGCGACTTTAAATGATCAACAGATTCAATTAGAGGGGCGCGTAGGCAGTGTGGATGGTCAAACATTATTGGTTGCTAAAGTAGAAGGTCCAGTTGAACAAGCTGAAACGTTGGGTGTTTCACTAGCAAAAGCTTTGATTGACCAAGGTGCTGCTGATTTATTAAAAGCACTGTATAAATAAAAAAATGAAATGAAGTTTATCAATACTCGACCTGCAGATCGTGCTAAGCCTCTCAATGAGGCACTGGTACGTGCAGGATATGAGCCTATCGAGTTATCTGTACTAGAGTTGGCTGCTGTTCATTGGAGTGATGAACTTGATCAGCTCTTTCAGCAATTAATTTCAGCACAAGTGATTGTGGTCGTCAGTCCAACAGCCGTTGAAGTTGGCATGCAGTTTCTCGAAAAATCGGGACTTAGATTGACCGATTTAAATCATATCAAATGGATTGCAGTTGGCCGGAAAACAGCTGAAGCTCTAAGTCGATATGGTGTTAAAAGTTTAGTTCCAGATGTTGAAACATCTGAAGGAATGTTAAGTCTTCCGGTTTTAACACAAAATGCTGATCTCAAACGTATTGCGTTTTGGCGGGGAGAAGGTGGCCGTCAGTTCATGATGCAGCAGTGTCGTACTGCTAAAATTGAAGTACTTAATTTTGTTTTATACTCCCGCTACTGCCCAAGTGATGCTCAAGATAAATTTAAACATCTACTTGAAGCATTCACTGCAAATCCACAACCTTATGCTGTATTGATTAGTAGTGAAGCCGGTTGGAAAAATTGGCTGAGTTTATGCAAAAATTATCCTGTATTTATGCAACACGGTCATTACTTGGTTTTAGCGGATCGTTTATATCAGATCGTGTGTATGTATCAACAGACCTCAAATACTAAATTTCAAATCACTCAAATTGCGGACTTAATGCCAGATACGATTTTGTCGCAGCTTGAAAGTGAACATAGGCACTCATGAAGAAAATTTTATATCTATTCATTTTAGGCTTAATCATTTGGTTGATTAAACTCAGCTATGATCATTTTTCATTACAAGAAAAAGTTGAGTTGCTACAACAAACTCAACATAAATCAGAGCAATTAGTGGCAAGTTTGAATGATCAGTTGGTAGCAATTCAGCGCTCAAATCAGCAGGTTTCGTCTCAATCCAATCCACCTCAGCAAAACAATAATCAACAAGAAATTCAATCTGAAATCAATCCAATCAAACTCTTAAGTCAAAAATTAGAGCTAATTCAATTTGCCTTAGATCAACATGAGTTTGTATATGCACTTGAGCAACTCAATCAACTGGATCAACTGGTTGAGCGCTTGGCTTTGGCAGATACATTGCAGGTTTCAATGCATCGAGCTGTTGAGCATGATCAAAAAATGATTCAACAATATGTTGTGGCAAAAAATATTCAAATTGCTCAGTTAGGTGACTTGCTTGAAAATATTGATGCAAATTTGAAAAATGAACAACAAGTACAGCAACTCACGAGTGATAACTCTTCGCAATCCTCATGGTTTGAGCGTGTATTCAAAGTTGAACGCGTTGATGAACAGATGCCGGTATTACTTAATCGAAGATTAGTTTTAAAAGAAGTTCAATTGAGAGTGTTATTTGCTCAAAGAGCACTACAACAAGGACATTACATTGATTATCAAAATGCACTGACCTCAATTATCGATGAACTGGATCAACTGCCTGATGCTGCGGCAATCAAAATAAAAAATAAAGCGAAACATCTCAAACAAGCACAACTTTTACCTGTCCCTAAATTGAACAGTAAAGCAATTTTAGAGGGCTAATCATGAAACATATTTTTATAGTTTATGCATTAGTTGGTTTAATGATATTAGCCGTGTTAAGTGTGCTGAGTTATCAAGAAGGGCCAGGTTATATTTACATGCTTTGGCACGGTATTCAGATTCAAACGAACCTCTGGTTTGTTTCATTTTTTCTTCTATTCGTTGCTTTATCTCTTCATCTTTTATGGTTTTGGGTTGGAAAGATGAGATCAAGAGAGCAGCGTAAAATTCAACAAGTGACAGACTTTTCAAGGTTACATACGTATGAAAAATTAGGTGTTTTGTGGGTTTTGGAGGCCAACACAAAACAGCGAGAATATTTACAACCTGTGTTTGAGAACTCAGGATTACTCAAAGAAGTTATTCAATCTCGTATTTGGTTGAAGCAAGATCGTATTGATGATGCGTTGAGAGTTTTACAACAAAGTCCTGCAGATGCTTTTGAATTGGCTGAACTCCAGCGTATTGAAATTTATTTAGCTCAAGAGCTTCCAGATCAGGCTTTAACCCATTTAGAGTTTTTACATGGTCATATGCTGTCACCTTGGTTAAAAGATCTTGAAGATGCTTATCAGCATAAGTTGAATCATCTATGGGGTAGATTTGCGATTCAATATCCATGGCATTATTTAAAAGCCACGCAATATGGTCATTTAGATTTGGAACATAAAAAGAAATGGCTTTTAAAGCTACTCAATGATTTTGACAACGTTTCAAATACAGATTTAGAGCTTATTCAAATTCGGTATGCTCAAATGAGTGATCAAATTGTGTCGTCTTCATATGGTATTAAATCGTTATGGTTAAAACTTATTTCTCGCATTCCTGAGATGGCTTTTGATGAAACTCAACTTTCTTTGTCTTTATTAGAAGAACGGTTCGATCAGGATATTTTTTATTTATGGTTTCAACAACAATTGTTAAAACAAAATCCTGATTATGAAATGCTTGAAAACCAGATTGATCATTTTGAAATGAAATATCCTGGATTACCGATTTTGAGTTTTTCTAAATGGCATATTTATACTGCGACTCATCGTGAACAGGATGCTGAGGCATTATTGCAATTATATCCTGATCACCCTTTAATGAACTATTTAAGAATTAAATCTGTATTAAAAGGCGATGCTGTATTAACTCAGCAATTGAACAGTGTCTTTGAGACCCATAATAAATTTATTCAATTTAAGTTATGAGAATGATGAATGAAACAAATGAATGAGTACAAAGTCATTACCCATCAAAAAGTCGCTTGGGGTGATATGGATGCTTTTGGACATGTCAATAATGTGATTTATTATCGCTATATTGAAACTGCTCGAATAGAGTATTTAAATCAATTAGAAATCTTAGCGTTAAATATTAATACTGTTGTGGCTTCAAATAGTTGTAAATATCTTAAACCAGTGTTTTATCCTGATTATTTACGCATTGGAACTAAAGTGGTTGAATTGCGTAACTCTGCCTTCAGGATGGAATATACAGTTTGGAGTGAGCAGCAGAATGAAATTGTGGCAATTGCTGAGGCCGTTATAGTTTGCGTGGATAAAAATACAATGCAAAAGGTTTTGATTCCAGAGCATATTAGAGAAAAAATAATAGAAATAGACTCGGTTAATTAATGTGTTAAATTATTTGTTTTATTTATGTATATTAAATAACATGATGGATTGATTAAAATAATTTATAACAATAAGATGACGCTTTATAAATCTAATAATGATATTGAATTTTTTGGAGTAAATGTTATGCCTGATATTAGTAATTTATCTGTTGAAGAGTTAAGAAAGTTAACTGCTGAAGCCCAAGCTTTGATCGAGTCTAAGAAAGATCAGGAAATTGAAGATGCTTATCATCAGATTACTCAAATTGCTGAATCAGTGGGTATGTCTTTAGAGCAATTCATTGAATATGGTGCACAAAAGCGTAAGAAAAGCACGCGTAAATCTGTAGAGCCTCGTTATCGTAATAAAAATAATACTGCGGAGACTTGGACAGGGCGTGGAAAGAAGCCACGTTGGTTGGTTGCAGAGCTTGAAAAAGGTGCCAAATTAGAAGATTTTCTTATCTAATTTCACTGATTTGTCATGTAATGACACTAATATTAAAAAAACCAAGCAAATCTGCTTGGTTTTTTTATAAGTGAATTGGAGAAGTGTAAAAATTATGCATAATACCAAGATAGAAAATTTTCAAACATTTTGCGGTTAATTAGACTTAGATGTTGGTATACATGGAATGATAAAAAAATCAAAAAAAATGGTGTGGTTAAGCGTCGCTATCTTCGCTTTTTTATTATTTGTTTTTTTACAAGTTCCAGCATCGTGGCTTATAGCTAAATTTTATAAAAATAATCAAATTTTAAAAAATGTCAGTGGCAATATCTGGCAAGGTCAAGCAGATTGGCAAAAAGGAAATCTCGCGGGTTCTGTCATCTGGCAAACACGTCCTTTCGATCTGATTTTATTAAGGGCTGGTGCCAACTTAGAAATACATAGTGGTCAGACTCAACTCAATGGTGTAGTGGGTTATGGGCTTGGGAAAAAAATAATTATCAAAAATATGAGTGGAAATATTGCTCCTGAAACACTTAAAACATTTGTGGATTGGCAATGGCCTCAGAATAGTATTCAACTGAAGGATGTAGCATTTCAATTCAAACAAAACGATGGTTTTGCAAAAACTGACGGAGAGATGCAATGGGGTGGTGGTACGCTAACTTATACATTTGCCCAAAAACAAGAACGAATGAATATGCCATCCTTAAAAGGGCAATTTTCAGACGAAGCTGGAAAACTGCTCATTGATGTACAAGATCAGCGCGGGCAAAAAATGGCCAACCTTAGTTTAGATCCTGCATTAATGTTGGATGCACAGGTGACCCAAAGATTATTAATGAATGTGCCTTCATATGATGGTAAAGCTGGTTTGGATACCTTTGTTGTCAGTACGAGACAGCCACTGCTGAGTGGAGGCTTCTAATGAAGGGATTCCAAGATAAGTTCTCACAAATTTCATTTAAAGATTTAGATCGAATTGCTCCACTTACTTTATTTGTTCTGATTTTAATCATGATGTGGAAGCTCGCTTCATTATTTTGGTTGGTGGTTGCACCACCGCAAGTCATGCAAGTTGAGCAAGTCGCATTAGGTTCGCAGCAACTTCCTGTTCCGAATATATCGAGTTTCTCATTGTTTCAAGAAACAGGTGCGCAAGTAAGTGCTGCTGATGCTAATTTAGCGCTTACGTTGCAAGGGGTTGTGGTTTCGACGCCGAGTAGTCAATCTTCAGCCGTGATTAAAGTTCGAGAGGTTGCTGATCGTTATACCATTGGACAAACCTTAGAAGGAAGTTCTTATCAGCTTTCAGAAGTATATTGGGATCATGTGGTATTGAAACAGTCAAGTGGTGCGACGACTGAGTTGAGATTTACCGGAATAGAAAATCTTAATCAGCCACTGATACCTGATGCACAGCAAAATTCTGCTAACGTAACACCGAATTCTGGTCAAACGACCACTCAAAATGCCATTGGGCAGGCAATCAATCAAATTCAAGAAAATCGTGAACAATACTTAAGTAATATGGGTGTCAACACTGACAGTGGTCAAGGTTATGAAGTCACTGATCGAACGCCTGCATTTTTGAGAAGTAAACTGGGATTAAGACCTGGCGATCGCGTTTTATCCTTGAATGGGCAATCAGTCGGTCAAGGACAAAGCGATGCACAACTGCTAGAACAGGCTAAACGAGAAGGTAAAGTTCGCATTGAAGTAAAACGAGGTGATCAAGTGATGACCTTCCAACAAGAATTTTAAAATGTGTTAATTTGCATAAAGTATTAGGAAATATAACAAGTTATGGATTTTTTTAATCGAAATCGGTCACTTTGGGCGATGGTCGCAGTAGCACCAGTATTGGCTGTCGTAAGTACCGCTGCGCAAGCGCAAACTTGGAAAATTAACCTGCGTGATGCAGATTTGACTGCATTTATCAACGAAGTTGCAGATATCACGGGAAAAAACTTCGCAGTTGATCCGCGGGTTCGGGGTAATGTGACGGTTATTTCAAATAAGGCTTTAAACAAAGCTGAAGTCTATGATCTGTTCTTGGGTGTGTTAAACGTTAATGGTGTTGTTGCTGTACCTACGGGTAACACTATCCGCTTAGTCCCTGACAATAATGTAAAAAATTCAGGTGTGCCTTTTGATGCCTCTCGGAACGCACGAGGTGATCAAGTGGTCACTCGTGTCATTTGGCTGGAAAATACTAACCCCAATGATCTAATACCCGCGTTAAGACCACTCATGCCGCAATTTGCGCATTTGGCGGCGGTACAAGGAACAAATGCGCTTATAGTCTCAGATCGTGCGAATAATATTGCACAGCTTGAAACGATTATTCGTAATTTAGATGGAACGGGACAAAACGATATTGAAGCTATTAGCTTGCAGTCTAGCCAAGCTGAAGAGCTGATAGTTTTGTTGGATTCAATGTCTTCTACGGGTGGTGCCAAAGACATTTCAGGTTCTCGAGTACGTATTATTGCAGATGCACGTACTAATCGGATTTTGATCAAGGGTGATCCAAGTACTCGTAAACGCATTCGTCAAATGATCGAAATGCTTGATGTTCCTTCAGCTGATCGCTTGGGCGGTCTAAAAGTATTTAAGCTTAAGTATGCAAGCGCAAAAAATTTGGCTGAAATTTTACAAGGTTTAGTATCTGGTCAGGCGGTGAATAGTACCAGTAATTCAAATAGTGCAAGCTCCAATTCAAGTGCTAGTAACTCATTAATTAATAATACCTCGAGTAATACGTCTTCAAATGGGAGTGTTAGTACCCCAGCGATTAATTTGAATAGTGGTTCAAATCAAAATCAACAAGACATTACAAGTTTTAATAGTAATGGCGTGAGTATTATTGCTGATGGTGCACAAAATGCATTAGTGGTAAAAGCAGATCCTCAACTCATGCGTGAAATTGAATCTGCTATTCATCAACTTGACGTGCGTCGTCAACAAATTCTCATTGAGGCTGCTATTGTTGAAGTTGAAGGAAATGACGTAGATCAATTGGGTGTTCAGTGGGCACTAGGTGACATCAGTAGTGGTATTGGTGTAATCAATTTTGATAAAGCGGGTGTAGGGCTGAGTCAATTGGCTTCTGGATTCCTTGGTAATGTAGCTACGGGTGCTGGTTTGATTGGAGCTGGTGCTTCATTGGCCTTGGGTGAATATAAAGAAGGTGCGAATGGATCGCGTAAACTGTATGGCGCACTGATTCAGGCATTAAAGACCAATACCAAGTCGAACTTACTGTCTACACCATCGATTGTCACCATGGATAACGAGGAAGCTTATATCGTTGTGGGTGAGAATGTCCCATTCCAGACAGGATCTGTGACAACAACAGGTGGAACAGCAAACCCTTATACTTCAATTGAGCGTAAAGATGTTGGTGTAACATTAAAGGTTATTCCACAAATTGGTGAAGGTGGAACAGTTCGTCTTGCTGTAGAACAAGAAGTATCCTCGGTGAAGCCAGATAGTGGTGAGGCGAAAGACTTGGTGACCACTAAGCGTGCCATAAAAACCTCAATTTTGGCTGAAAATGGTCAAACAATTGTGCTGGGTGGTCTGATTTCAGATGATACTAAGTTAACGCGTCAAGGCGTCCCAGGTCTAAGCTCGATTCCTGGTTTGGGTAGACTGTTTAGAGCAGATGCAAAGAATAATGTGAAACGAAACCTACTCGTTTTTATTCATCCAACAATCGTAGGAGATACGGCTGATATTCGTAGATTGTCACAGCAACGCTATGATCGTTTATACAGTTTGCAGTTAGCACTGGATGGTGATGGGACATTTAAAAAGTTACCGGATAATGTTGATGATATCTTCCAACAGCGGTTGCCTGTATCAAGTACTCCTCAACCCGTCAAGCCTATCGTAGTGCCATCAACACCTCAAGCAGTAGAGCCGCAGGTACAGCGTTATACTGCTCCAACAGCACAGTCTAAGCCAGTAGGGCGTGTGATTGAACGTCCAAATGTCATCGTGACTCAGGATCCTGTGGTGAAATCAACGCGAGTGCTGCCAAAGCCTGTGATTTACAATCAAGTTGCCACAACAAATACAAACAATGCCCAAGTCGTGGTGGAAACCCCTATCGCGATTGAGCCAAAACAAGATGTGCAAAGAACACAAAATACGGTCACAACCACGACATTGAGACCATCTCGATAACATGCGTTCAATGTGAATCTCGAAAACAGCCATGTTAAAATGTCAAAACTTGAATAATGGATCGAAACTATGACTTGGAAATTACAAACAATTACTGGCGAATTTGCGGGTAAAGAAGTTGATATCGATCGAGACATGTTGGTGGGTCGTCATCAAGATGCAGATATTTTGATTCAGTCTGCAGATGTATCACGTCGTCATGCTGCTTTGTTTCTAAAAGAGCAGGTGCTCACTGTTCAAGACTTAGGTTCGTCAAATGGCACGTTTATTAACGATACAAAAGTTGCTGAAGGCGAAACTATTGTTAAAGATGGCGATATTCTGCAATTTGCTAGCCATAAATTTTTAGTTTTAGCACCTGCGCAATCTGCACAAACATTACAAGATATTCAGCAGCCTAGCGAAGCAATCGCAACAGCTGAAATTTCTTCAAAGGTTGCAGTAGAGAAGACAGCAGCAGCTGAAATGCTTGAGCAGGGTATGCCTGATCTGAAAGAGCGAGATAGCTCAGTTCAGCTTACACGAGATGGTATGCCTCAAAATGTAGGAATTCCTAAACCAGCGCCAATTCCTGAGGGAGTTGATGTTAATGCAACTGTCAATAAGCATGAAGCGTGTGAGGTAAATATTCCTGCAGCTTGTACGGAAAAAGAGTTGGAAACTCAAAAAAATGCCAATATTGGCTTAATGGCATTATTGGTGTTAGTGATTGTGGCACTGGTTGCCTGGTTTATTTTCAACTAAGTTGCATGTGATTTTTTAAGGCATGCTTTCGCATGCCTTTTTTGTTAGGTTTAAAATAATGAATATTGCGAATTTGGAACAGCGTGACTTAATTCTTTTTGATCTGGATGGAACCTTGGTTGATTCGGCATTTGATCTATATCGTGCCATGAATATGAGTTTGAATGTATTAGAACTGCCTTTGGTCACAGAAACTCAAGTTCGAAATTGGATTGGCAAAGGAACTTCATTGTTCTGTCAGAGTGTTTTAATGCATCTGACTGGGCGTGTAGAGCCTTCTGAGCATCAACAATTATTGGATACTTTTTTAGAAATTTATAATGCCGAACCGTGCGTGGATACGCGTCCATTTCACGGCATTATCGAATTTTTAGAGTGGGGTCGAGCTCATCAAAAAAAAATGGTGTGTGTCACGAATAAGCCGGAATTACCCGCTAGAAAAATATTAGCTGAATTAAACATGGATCACTATTTTGTGGATACGGTGGGTGGAGATCGTTTTGAGGTGAGAAAACCAGATCCCAAACCTTTGTTGCATTGTGTTGAGGCCTTTGGAACTGATGTGGACAATACCTTGATGATTGGTGATTCATCGAATGATGTAGAGGCAGCGCGCCGTGCGGGTATTGATTGTATTGTCGTAAGCTATGGTTATAATCATGGTGATGATATTCAGTTATGTAAGCCGCAACAAGTAGTTGATGATTTAACTGTGTTGATTTCTAAATAAGTTGTAATAAATAAAGAAGGGTAGAGGAATGAATAGTTTTAATGTTTTTCGATGGCGTCTCTCAGCACAGACTTTATAGAACATTCAATATGCATCGAAAACTACAGAGAATTCCTCATGACAACGTCAACTCAATTTCAACAACTTCAATCGCAAGGTTTTAACTTAATTCCAGTTTATCGCCAACGCTTAGCAGATACTGATACTCCATTGTCAGTATTTGCACGTTTAAAACAACATCAACAAGCCTATTTATTTGAGTCTGTAGAAGGTGGTGAAAACTGGGCGCGTTATTCCATTATTGGTCTGGGCGAGTCAACGGTATTCTCTTGTAATGAAGGACAGTTAACAATTCAGCATGCTGATGGCCAAGTCGAATCGTTTGAGTGCCAAGATCCTTTCCAGTATATCCGTGACTTTCAATCGCAGTTCAAAGTGCCGTCAAAAGCAGAACTCCCAGATTTACCCAACTTTACAGGGGGCTTGGTGGGCTATTTGGGATATGACGCGGTACGCTATATTGAGCCACGCTTAAATAACGTTCCTGATGCTGATCCTGTTGGATTGCCAGATTTATGGCTCATGTTGTCTAAAACAGTTGTGGTTTTTGATAATTTAAAAGACACGCTATTTATTATCGTACATGCGGATACACAGGATGCAGATGCTTTTAATAAAGCACAAACCCAGCTGGATGAAATCGAATCATTACTTGCCACACCGGTGAGCTTGCAGGCAAAGCCTCACACGGCCCCTCATTTTGAATCATTAACAGGTAAAGAAAAATTCTTAGAATCGATTGAAACTGTTAAAGAGTACATTCGTGCGGGTGATGTGATGCAGGTGGTTCCTGGTCATCGCATGGTATCGGACTTTGATGGTGATCCTTTACAAGTATATCGTGCATTACGTCATCTTAATCCTTCACCATATCTGTTTTTAGTACAAGGAAAGACGCTTAGTGATGAAAAGCCATTTTATATTGTGGGCTCATCACCAGAAATTTTATCGCGTTTAGAAAATGGGGTGGCGACTGTGCGCCCATTAGCGGGCACACGACCACGCGGTAAAACAAAAGAAGAAGATCTAGCGCTGGAAAAAGATTTACTTTCCGATGAGAAAGAAATCGCAGAGCACTTAATGTTGATTGATTTGGGTCGCAATGATATTGGGCGTGTATCAAAAATCGGTAAAGTGCAAGTCACTGATCAAATGGTGATCGAACGTTATTCACATGTCATGCATATTGTTTCTAATGTGCAAGGGGAAGTTGCGGAAGGCGTAGATGCTTTGGATGTTTTTAAAGCAACATTCCCTGCAGGAACACTTTCTGGGGCGCCAAAAATTCGTGCTATGGAAATTATTGACGAAGTTGAGCCAGTAAAACGTGGAATTTTTGGCGGTGCTGTTGGTTATTTAGGCTGGCATGGTGAAATGGACATGTCTATCGCAATTAGAACCTGTGTTATTCGCGAAAATAAGGTTTATGTGCAGGCTGGTGCGGGTCTTGTTGCAGACTCAAATCCTGATTCTGAGTGGAATGAAACCCAAATAAAAGCTCGCGCAGTGATCAAAGCGGTTGAATTATCATCAAACGGATTGATTTTGTGAGTTTTTAGGGTTTTTTTTGAAAAAAACACTTGCACGGATTTCAAGTTTTGCTAAACTGCACACCGTTCCGATACGAAACGTACGAAACACTAAGAAACGCCGGCATAGCTCAGTTGGTAGAGCAACTGACTTGTAATCAGTAGGTCCACAGTTCGAATCCGTGTGCCGGCACCATCTTAGAGAGTTTAAGTAGTCGAGTAAAGAACAACACTGAAGTAAGTGTAAATGGTGAGATTCCCGAGCGGTCAAAGGGAGCAGACTGTAACTCTGCCGCGTAAGCTTCGAAGGTTCGAATCCTTCTCTCACCACCAATTTTAAAACTTCGATCTAGTGTCTTACCAATATGCGGGAGTAGCTCAGTTGGTAGAGCGGCAGCCTTCCAAGCTGCATGTCGCGAGTTCGACCCTCGTCTCCCGCTCCATCGAAGTATTAAATGCTCTTATAGCTCAGTGGTAGAGCACTCCCTTGGTAAGGGAGAGGTCTCGAGTTCAAATCTCGATAAGAGCTCCAGATATACAGTTTAGTAGAAAACTCTACAAAGTTTTAAAGAAAGCAGGCTTATTAGTCTGCTTTTCAAGTATTTAAAGTGTCATTTTTTTGGCGACAGGTCGATACTGAACAATCTTAGAATTGTGTTCGACGTAAACGAGGAAGATCTCATGGCTAAGGCTAAGTTTGAACGTAATAAGCCACACGTTAACGTGGGCACAATCGGTCACGTTGACCATGGTAAAACAACTTTAACTGCTGCTATCGCAACTGTATGTGCGAAGAAATTCGGTGGTGAAGCTAAAGACTACGCTGCAATCGACTCTGCACCAGAAGAAAAAGCACGTGGTATTACAATTAATACATCACACGTAGAATACGATTCTCCAACTCGTCACTACGCTCACGTAGACTGCCCGGGCCACGCCGATTATGTTAAAAACATGATTACTGGTGCTGCTCAAATGGACGGCGCGATCCTTGTATGTGCTGCGACTGATGGTCCAATGCCACAAACTCGTGAACACATCCTTCTTTCTCGCCAAGTAGGTGTTCCATACATCGTTGTATTCTTAAACAAATGTGACCTTGTAGACGACGAAGAGCTTCTTGAGCT